>JAAXXJ010000216.1 GCA_013334545.1 Nitrospirota bacterium
CTGCCGGACATGCCGTAGATCTTGGTACCCCCGTCTGCGGTCTTGCTGAGGGCCTTGAACCACTCGGGCCCGCTATTCACAATATGCGGGATGTTCGCGACCGTTTCCGCGTTGTTGACGATGGTGGGCCTGCCCCAGAGACCGCAGACCAGGGGAAAGGGCGGCTTCGCGCGGGGCACGGCGCGTCTGCCTTCGAGCGCGTTGATCAGGGCGGTTTCCTCGCCGCAGATGTACCTACCAGCGCTCCTGTGGATGCGGAGCTCGAGGTTGAACCCGGATCCCAGGATGTTGGCGCCGAGATAGTTCTTTGCGTACGCCTCGGCAATGGCCGTGTGCAGCCGCTTCCCGGCGAGCGAATATTCCCGGCGCAGGAAGATATAGGCCTTTTCCGCCTGAACGGCGTAACAGCTCGTGATGATGCCCTCGATCATCTGGTGCGGGTCACCTTCCAGCAGGAACCGGTCCTTGAAGGCCCCGGGTTCCATCTCGTCGGCGTTCACGATAAAGTAGCGGGGCTGCTGAACATTGCCGGACGGAAGCGCCAGGCCCCACTTCATGCCCGTGGGGAATCCTGCACCGCCGCGTCCGCGAAGGTCCGAGGCCTTGACCATCGTGACGATGTCCCGGGGCGCCATGGCGAGCGCCTTGCGGACGGACCGGTAGCCGCCGGCCTTCTCATATTCCGTGAGCGAGAGGGGCTCCCGGCCGGGGCGGATGTTTTGGGTTAAAGGGCGTTCCATGATAGAGCCATAACAAACAATAACCTTTGACACGGAAGAGGCGGATGAAAAGCCTGATAACGGCAGATACACATAAATGCTACTGGCTAAAGATCTATCCGCTCTTATCCGTAGTACAATCCGATTTTATCCGTGTCAAAGAAATCGTTTACAGATATTTTTCTAAGATCCCGTCTAGCATCTCTGGCATTACGGGGCCGTACAGGTCCTCATCAACCAGCATGGCCGGCGCCCGGTCGCAGGCGCCGAGGCAGGCAACCGGCAGCAACGTGAAGCGGTTGTCCGGCGTTGTGCCGCCGGGTCCGATGCCGAGCTTCCTGCTAAGCAGCCCGTGCAGAGGATTGTATCCCATGGTCCAGCAGACCATGCTGTCGCAGACCTGGATGATATGCCTGCCCACGGGCCGCCGGTAGATGAAATTATAGAACGTGGCGATTGCGTCAAGCTCGGACGGCGTCATGCCAAGCACGCCGGCGATGTCACGGATGCTTTCGTCGGATATCCAGCCGCGGTGCTGTTGCACGATCCTGAGCGCTTCGACGCTCGCGGCCTCCTTGAAGTCGCAGCGCTTCAGCTCATCGGCTATCTCATTCTCTTCTTCGTGAGTAAGCATAAGGTCAAGACCGTTGACACGGATCAATTCGGATAAGAAAGTCGGATAAAGGCGGATAAAACGTTACTGTTCGGCTTCACTGACCGATCCGCCCTTATCAGGATATTAATCCGCCGTTATCTGTGTCAAAGGTTATGTTTACCGGTCCAGGTCCGCCAATATGAAATCAATGCTCCCCAGGATCGCCAGCAGGTCGGCGATCATCAGGCCCTTCGCGATCTTCGGCACCATCTGGAGATGCGGGAACGAGGGGGTGCGGATGCGGGTGCGATAGGAATGGATGTCCCCGTCGCTGACGAGATAGTACCCGTTGTTCCCCTTCGTCGCTTCGATGCCCATGAACGCCTCGCCCATGGGGACCACCGGGCCCCAGCTCACGCCGAGAAAATGGGTGATGAGCGTCTCGATGTCCTGCATGGTCCGCTCCTTGCGGGGCGGCGTAGCAAGGGGGTGGTCCGACTTGTACGGACCTTCGGGCATGTTCTTAACGCACTGCTCGACGATGCGGAGGCTCTGGCGTATCTCTTCGATGCGGACCACGCCGCGGTCATAGCAGTCGCCGTTCTTCGCGGTCGGAATGTCGAACTCGAAGTTCTCATAGCCCGAATAGGGCCGCTTCTTCCGGAAGTCCCAGTCCATGCCGCAGGCGCGCAGTCCGGGGCCGGTAACACCCCATTCAACGGCGTCCTCAAGCGTGTAGGCGCCCACTCCCCTGGTCCGTCCCCTGAAGATGCTGTTCTTCATCACGATCCTGTCGTACTCGGCAAGCCGCGGCGGGAGGTAGCTCAAGAAGTCCTTCACCAGCTTGTCCCAGCCCCGTGGCAGGTCCTGTGCCAGGCCCCCGATGCGGAACCACGCTGGATGCATCCGCCCTCCGCAGACCGCCTCTACGATGTCGAAAACGCGCTCCCGGTCGGTGAACAGGTAGAACACAGGCGAGAAGGAGCCCACGTCCTGGGCGAAGGTCCCGTACCAGACCAGGTGGCTCTGGATGCGGAACAGCTCGGCCATCATCACGCGGATGACCTTGACCCGGTCCGGCACCTCGATGCCGGCGAGCTTCTCCACGGCAAGGACATAAGCAAGGTTGTTCATGACGCCGCCGAAATAGTCGACGCGGTCGGTATAGGGGATATAGGTATGCCAGGTCTGGCGCTCGGCCATCTTCTCGGCGCCCCGGTGGTGATAGCCGATGTCGAGCACGGCGTCCCTGATCTCCTCGCCGTCGAGCTGGAGAATGATGCGCAGCAGGCCATGGGTGCCGGGGTGCTGGGGGCCGAGGTTCAGGAACATGAGGTCCGTGCCGTCTGCATGCCCTTCCATGCCCCAGTCCTCCGGCCGGAACCGGAGCGCCTGCTGCTCGGTGTCCATCCGGTCTTCCGGCATGCGGAACGGACCCATTTCCGTGGCGCGGGCAGGATGGTCCTTGCGAAGGGGGTGTCCGCTCCAGGTGGGCGGCAGCAGGATGCGGCTGAGGTGCGGATGTCCGTCGAACCTCACCCCGAAGAGGTCCCAGACCTCGCGTTCGTACCAGTTCGCCGAGGGCCAGGTATCCGTTATCGATGGCAGCGATGGCGATGCTTGGGCAAGCGGCACCTTGACCCGGATGTCTTCGTTCCGGTCGAACGACAGGAGATGGTAGACGATGGTGAAGTCGGAACCGGGCTGGCCCTGCCGGTTCATGCGGACCCGTTCGTCAATGGCCGTGAGGTCGTAGAGCATCCGGTAGGGGCGTTCAACGGCGTTCTTGAGGTGCCGCAGGACGTCGCGGACCCTTTCCCGGGACACCCAGACCGTGGGGATGCCGTCGGCCGTGTTCTGGAGGGCGAGGATGGCCTCGCCAAAAGCGATTTTCAGGTCATCTGTGATGGAAGAATTGGCCATACATTAAGATATGTTATTGGACACTGAGGATACTGAGAAAATTATGAAGAGAATCTCTGACACGGAAGAACCGGATAAAGATCTGGATAACGACGGATGGATCCAGATCACCTCTTTCCTGTAGTTCTCGAACGTCTTTTCATACTGGTTATCGCCGTGTCCTCAGTGTCAAATCTTCCTCGACATCATCGGGCGACGGCAAGCTCGTTGCGGAGATGCGCTCCCGGCGTTTCAGGTCGCGCATGCACGGAATGTCGGCCCGCACTACGCTCTGCGGCCCTGCGACCCAGCTCACCGGCCGGCGTTCAGCCCCGATCTTCTTCTGGAGCAGCAGGAGGCCCTCCATGAACGCTTCAGGACGGGGAGGGCAGCCCGGGATGTACACATCGACCGGGAGGAACTTGTCCACGCCCTGGACGACGCTGTAGATGTCGTACATGCCGCCGGAGTTGGCGCACGAGCCCATGGAGATGACCCAGCGCGGTTCCATCATCTGCTCATAAAGCCGTTTGATGACCGGTGCCATCTTGATGAACACCGTCCCGGCGACGACCATGAGGTCCGCTTCGCGGGGCGTGCCGCGGATCACCTCGGCGCCGAAGCGGGCGAGGTCGTATTTGCTCGTGAGGCTGGTCGCCATTTCGACGTAGCAGCAGGATAGCCCGAAGTTGAAGGGCCAGACCGAGTTCTTCCTGCCCCAGGCAAGCATGTCCTGGAGCCGGGTCAGGAGGAAGCTCTGACGGACGGCATCGTCCAGGGTCGGAGCGGAGGCTTTGGTGAGGGACCAGTTCATGGAAACGCCTTTCATACAAGAACGAAGAGTGTTTGACACTGAGGATGCTGATAAAAAGCTAAGATAACATCGTAGCCTAGGAACAAGAGAATCTTTGACAAGGAGTACAGCGGATAATAAGCCCTGATCGATGCAGATGCGTCCAGAGTAAAACAGTGTCGACGCTGAGGACACTGATAAAAGCTATGATAACGTCATAACAGAGGAACAAGAGAACCTTTCATGCGGATAAAGGCAGATGAAGATATCTGATAACAGTGCATACAGCCGGGATATCCTCAGGCGCTGGTTCCATCCGCAGTTATCATAGGCCTTTCTCAGTGGAAATCAGTGTCAAAGACGCTTTTCGGCTTCCTGCGTCGGTTTCTGCTTTCCCCAGTCCAGCATGCCGAGACGCCAGAGATAGGCTAGCGCGGCAGCAAGGATGCCGACGAAGACCAGGACCTCGGCGTATCCCGCCCATCCGGTCTCCCGGACGGCCACGGCCCAGGCATAGAGGAACGCGGCCTCCAGGTCGAAGACGAGGAAGATCACGGCAACGAGATAGAACTTGATGTCGAAGCGGACCTGCGCACTGCCCGTGGAGACGATGCCCGACTCGTAAGGCTCTCCGGTCGCCCGTTCGCGGTGGCGCTGTCCCAGCACGAAGGAAAGCCCGATCAGTCCGGCGATGATCACCACGATGGCCGTAAAGTAGACCGCAAGCGGCCAGAGCGTTTGATCGTCAATGACAGGGGCATGCATAATAAAACTCCTGTGAAATCGGCCTGTTGAATCTCCCTGCAGCAAGCTGCAGGGAATCTTTGATCCTCAGGGTATCATTATTATTCTAATCGCTCGCTAATCCCGCAGCAAGCTGCGTGGAATGCGCTCGCTCCTGGATTCAGAGAATACCACATGCAGGTTGAAAGTCAAGCTGGGGCGTCTTCGCCGACCGAGCAGGAAGGCCATGGCGCATTCCCTTCCTCCGGGGATATCAGTGCTTGCTCGGGACGCGCCTGACACGGAACGCGCGAACGGAACGCGCGAAGGGTTGACAAAGCGATTGCACACTGTTAATCTACCGGCGGATAATATAATAACAGAGAGGAAGGAGCAACGATGAAGCACATACTGATGACCACAGTGTGCCTTGCTCTGCTGGTGACACCGGCAGTGCCGGCAGAGAAGAAGGACGAATTGAAGACGCAAAAGGACAAGGTCAGCTATCTGATCGGCGTGGACATGGGCAGAAAGATGAGGGCGGAGTTCGACAAACAGTCGATCGACGTCGATCCCGCGGTCCTCGCGAAAGGCATCAAGGACGCCCTGGCCGGCGGAAACATTCTTCTCACCGACGCCGAGCTCCAGGAGATCAGGACGGCGCTCCAGAGCGACATAACGGCGAAGAACATGGAGCGCGTGAAGGCCCTTGCCGAGAAGAACAAGAAGGACGGTGACGCCTTCCTCGCGGAGAACAGGAAGAAGGACGGCGTCAAGACGACCGACAGCGGGCTCCAGTACAAGGTCATCACTGTTGG
>JAAXXJ010000217.1 GCA_013334545.1 Nitrospirota bacterium
GCCAAGCCGAACATCCAGCAGGAATTCCTGGACAAGGCCATCCGCGAGAACAACTCCCTCACGATCTTCCTCGTCACCGGCCAGCGCATCCGGGCGACCCTTGAGGCCTACGACAGCTTCACTCTCCTCATCCGCGAGGGGGGCAAGCAGCACCTCTTCTACAAGCACGCGGTCACGACGATCAACCGATAGAGGGACACCTGCCATGGAAACCAATCTCCTCGACAAAATGCTCAGCATGTACCGGTCCCAGAAGACCCCGGTGACCATCGTCCTGCAGAACAACGCACGGATCTTCGGCAGGATCGGGATGTTCGACAGCTATGTCATCGTCATGGAGAACCAGCGGAACGAGATCGTCTATCGCCATGCAATTTCAGCCCTCCTTCCCTATGGTGCTGCCGAGCAGCCGCAGCCCCGCGAACAGAAGGTCGCCCCGGCACGGCCCGCGCCAAGGCCGACCCCCAAACCGACCAGGTCCGCCCCTCCGGCAACGGCGAAGACCAGGCCGCCACGGCTTGAGCACAAGCCCGCCGCAACGCCGTCGGAATCGGGCCTCAACACCGGTATGAAGGAAGGCCTCTTGCGGTGGATGAAGGAACAGAAAGCGGGAAAATAGCGTGACCCGCCGTTCCCTGGCGCTTGCGGCCCTTTCGGGGCTCCTGCTGGCGGCGTCATTCCCCAGTCTCGGTTATTCTTTTCTCGCCTGGATCGCCCTCGTCCCGCTCCTGTTCGCCCTCCGGGACCAGACCGTAAGGACGGGCCTCTGGCTCAGCGGTTGCTTCGGGCTCGTTTTCTTCTGCGGAACGGTCTATTGGGTCACCGATTCGATCCACATCTACGGTCACGTGCCGCTTCTGCCCGCATCGTTCATAACCCTGCTGCTCTGCGTGATCCTCGCTCTCTTCATCGTCCCCTTCGGAGGAGCGCTCGTCCACATCAGGGCGACGCATCCGCGCTTGCTGTTCCTGGCCGCACCGGCCCTCTGGGTCACGCTGGAATATGCCCGCACGCACCTGTTCTCCGGATTTCCCTGGGCGCTCCTGGGATATTCCCAATACCGGTCCCTGCCGGTCATCCAGATCGCGGACCTCCTCGGCGTGTACGGCATATCCTTCCTGATCGTGCTCGTGAACACTGGCATCGCCGAAGTGCTCGCGGATCGGAAGAGATATCTGCCGCCGTTGGCAGCAGCGGTCATGACGGCTGCTGTTGTCGGCTATGGATTCTATCGCCTGAATGCGCCGGAAGGCGCGGGAAGCATCAGGATAGCGGTTGTCCAGGGGAACATCGAGCAGGACAAGAAGTGGGACCCGTCCTATCAAAGCGAGGTCATCGCGACCTATCAACGCCTTACGCTCAAAGCACTAGAGCAAAGGCCCGACCTCGTGATCTGGCCCGAGACCGCGACGCCCTTCTATTTCTTAGGGATCGATGCTCCCTACCCGGCCCTTACCGAGGACCTGAGACGGTTCGTTCGCTCATCCGGCACGCCGCTGCTCTTCGGCAGCGCGACGTACGATAAGAAGGACCGCCGGTACCTTCTCCGGAACTCGGCATTCTTTCTGGACAAGACCGGCGCCATCGATGACATCTATATCAAGCACCATCTCGTGCCCTTCGGAGAATACGTGCCCCTAAAGAACAGTCTCCTGTTCTTCGCGGACAAGCTGGTCCATGGCAGTGGCGACTTCGTGGCGGGAAACGAATATACGGTCGCCGGCGTGCAGTCCGCTGCTAACGGTAGGAACATCCTGCTCAGCACGGTCATCTGCTACGAGATCATCTTCCCCGACCTCGTCAGAAGGTTCGTGAACAACGGGGCAACGGTCATGACCACCATCACGAACGACGCCTGGTTCGGCAGGACCGGAGCGCCGTACCAGCATTTCTCCATGGCAGTCCTGCGCGCCGTGGAAAACCATGTCCCGATCGCCCGCGCGGCCAACACCGGTATATCGGGGTTTATAGACGCGAAAGGCCGCATCCTCGAGACCACCGATATCTTCACTGAAGCGTATCTTACCCGCTCGCTTTCTCCTTCGACGAAGAAGACCATCTATACCCGCTACGGAGACGTCTTCGCCTGGCTGTGCGTTCTCGTAACCATCGCCGCGGTTCTTCCCCGCTTGCGTCGCACGTGAATCCGCAGTCTTCTCTGAACAATAAAAAAACCGCCGGACCACGACGACCCGGCGGCTGGAATTTCCTATCTTTTCGTTTTTTCGTCTGCTAGAAGCGGAAGGTCCCATACAGGCCCATACCGCTGCTCTGCGTCTTTGCCGAACCGTCTCCCTTGACCGTCTCTGCGTAAAGCGGAAGCGTCAAGCCGACCTTCTCGCTGAACCAGTAGCGAAAACTGAGCGTCGACCGGCCCGTCGTGACCTTATGCTCGGGCTGTGTGGTCCGTTTCTGGGCCTCCCCCTCGATCTTCAGCCCGAATGAATACTCCCTGCCGACATAGACGTCGCCCTGGAGGACCAGCATGCTGACGTCGTAATTGACGTCGATTCCGCTGACCTTGTCCGTTCGTTCACCGCCGCCGATCTCCGCAGCCAGGCCAAGGGTATCCCGGATCACGCCCCGGACGCCGAACAAAAGGAGACCGGTATCGGAGGTGTCCTTGGAAAAACCAGCCAACGTGGTATCGATCGTTTCTCCCTGAAACCGAAGCTGCATCAGGAACTCCGGACCGATGTACTGCCGTACCCCGAATTCGGTCCTGCTGACCTCGATCTCCGTTTGCGGTCCATCGATGCCAGCTGTCTTGGTCTGTTTCCTGCCCGAGCCGCCGCCAATGTTCAGGAACAGGCCGGTGCCGGTAGAGAAATAGTATTCACCGCCAAGCGAAATCATGGGCTCGAGGTGCTTCGTCTCCCGAACGAGGACGGGATGTGGCTGCCTCATATGCGGTTTCTGTTCGTCAGGCCGGGACTTTGCTTACCGCTTCCTTTAGATTCCGGGTCGCCCCGGACACCCTTGCTGTTCGGCTAACGGTTCCTTCCATCAAGGCCCGTAAAGGACTTGCACCTTCGAGTCGCCGGTCAGGCACCACACCTGACCAGCCTGTACCAAAGTACAGAACGTCATGCCTGGCATACCAATAAAAAACCGCCGAGCCTCACTGGCCCGACGGCAACTGTTCGCTCTCTTCGACTGCTGACGATCAGAACCGGAAGGCCGCGTACAGTCCGATGCCGCTGTTCGTCGTCTTGAGCTTTGCCTCGCCGACGGGGTCAATGAACTTCTCCTCGGTGGATTCGGCATAGATCGGCAGCTCCATGCCGAAGCGCTCGCTGAACCAGTACCGGCCGGCAAGCGTCGTCCGTGCTGTCGTGATCTTGTATTCCTCCCCTGCCGCCATCCCGGTCTCCTTTTCCTCTTCCGCCTCGATCGCCAGCCGGAGCGTGAGGTGCTTTCCGATGTAGCCCGCGATCTCGAAGTTCATTGCCGCGATGTCGTACTTGGTCGTGCTCCCCCCCTGCTCGTCCTCCGTCTTGCCCCCGCCGAGCTCGAGCGTGATACCGACCGCGTCGGCGATCACGCCGCGGCCGCCGAAATAGACCACCCCGACGTCGCTCGTTGCGTCCGGGACGCCGCTCTGCGTGCTCTTCGTTGATTCGCCATGGTACCGGAGATGGAGCTCCAATTCAGGGATGACGTACTGCCGGACGCCAAGGTCAAGACTGCTGTGCGCGATATCGGTGTCCGGCCGCGAGACCCCGTTCACGGTCCGTTCGACCGTCCCGCCTCCCAGCCCGATGTTCAGGAACAGGCCGGTGTTCGTGGGAAAGAAGTATTCACCCCCGAATTGAAGGACCGCGGCGCTCAGCTTGCTGTCGGTTGCGGATCCAGGGAGCGTGTTGTCCTTGTCCTTCGCCCCGATGAACACCAGGCCTGCCGACAGGGTGGAAGGATGCTGGTAGAACTGACGGAGGTCGATGGGCTTGTCGTCGTCCTTCAGCGGGGTGAAGAAGTGGGTGTACTGGACCGTGAACAGCGAGTTCTTCTGGTCGATCTTGCTCTGCGGGTCAACGATGACGTTCGATTCCACTTTGCTCGTTGAGTCGCCCTCCCATCCCACGACCACTTCGTTCGATACATCGGCAAAAGCAGGTGCAGCGGCAAGACAGACAAGAGCTGCGATGACAATCGATCTCTTCATAGACCGTTCCTCCTTCGGGTGAGGATGTTGTGCAGGGTGCACTGCATTGAAGATAGCAAAGCGTCCCGGGGGCGTCAAGGTACTATTCACCACGATCAGAGCGAACAGACCGACCTCAGGAACGCCGCGGACTTGAGCCGTTTCCCGAGGATGTGGAGGGTGTGAGAGGTGAACGCCTGGTCAAGCTCCCGCATGATGTCCGCGGAGGGTTTGAGGCGGGTGACCTTGTCGAGGTCCATCCGGAGGGCATGGTAATAGAAACCGATGGCGCCGGGAGAAAGCCGTATCTGGTCCTCGCCGGACGAGATGAGGCAGTCAGGGCAGAGCACGCCGCCCTTGAGGCCATAGAAGACCATGGGGCGCTCGGCGCCGCAGCCGCAGGAAAGGCACTTATCGAGCTTGGGCTGGAAGCCGAGGAGCGACAGGAACCGGATCTCGAAGATCCGCAGCAGGAACAGGGGGGGCACCCCTTCATTCAAAAGGTGAAGGACGTGGGCGAGCAGCAGGAAGGCCTGCGGGTTCCGCTCTCCTTCCGGGGCGACCTCACGTACCAGTTCAACAATGACGGAGCCGACAGCCATGCGGTCGAGGTCTCCGGCGATATCGAAATGCTGGCTGATGATGTCGCTGGATTCTACCCGGATCAGTTCCTGGTGCTCTTTCTCGTAGAGGTGCAGGCGCACGTGGGTGAACAGTTCAAGCCCCGCGCCAAAGCGACGGAAGGACTTCCGGGCGTTCTTGGCAACGCCGCTGAGCCTGCCCCGGTCCAGGGAAAAGAAGGTGATGAGCTTGTCCGCCTCCCCCAGGTTCATGCTGCCAATGATGATGGCTTCGGTCTTGGACTTCATGAGTATCGAAGCGACATAGCGGTCACTGCATCCTGCGGATCCGCACCTCGACCCCCTTATGGTCCTTCATCAGCGCCGTAAGCTTCGCGATGTCGGTCTCGCCGGTATGATAGGGGTACAGTACCTTCGGCCTGATCATGCTCGCAGCGTCCGCGACCATTCCCGGCGTCATGGTGTAAGGCAGGTTCATCGGCAGGAAAGCGATCTCGATGTTCCTGAGGGACTTCATTTCCGGGACATTCTCCGTGTCGCCTGCCACATAGACCCGCCTGTCGCCGAAGGTGATGATATATCCGTTCCCAACGCCCTTGGGATGATAGGGCTGCCCGTTCTCGCGCTTGCTGACGATATTGTATGCCGGGACCGCCTCGACCGTCATTCCCCTGATCGCTTCCACGTCGCCGTTCCTCATGACCATGCCGCCGCTCACCTGTCCTGCACCGGCTTCGGTCAGGACGATCGTCGTCTTCCCTGTTCGGATCTTCTCGATTGCAGCAGGATCAAGATGGTCCCGATGCCCGTGGGTGATCAGAAT
>JAAXXJ010000009.1 GCA_013334545.1 Nitrospirota bacterium
GGCGTGATGATCTTCACGTTCTCCGCTCCTGCTGTCTTCACCAGCCGCTCGATCGGTTCGTACCAGCTATGGAGCCCGAGATCAAATGTCCCCCAGTGGATCGGGACAAAGGCGCGGCCGCCGAGGTCCCTATGTGCCTTGAGCGCCTGCTCTGGATCCAGGTGGACGTCCGGCCAGTTGTCGTTGAAGGCGCCGATCTTGATGAACGTGATGTCGAAGGGGCCGTATCTACTACCGATGTCCTTGAACTCCGGCGTCATACCGGTGTCGCCGCTGAAGAAGATCCTGCCGGTCTTTCCGATCAAGGTCCAGGAACACCAAAGGGTACTGAACCGGTCGAACAGCCCTCTCCCGGAAAAGTGACGCGCCGGTGTCGCAACGAGCATCATGCCGTTAACGCTGCGCTCGTCCCACCAATCGAGCTCGACGATCTTTGCCTTCGGGACGCCCCAGCCTTCCAGGATCGCTGCCACGCCCAGCGGCACGCAGAACTGCCCGGTCTTGCCTAATAAGGAAAGGATCGTGGCCTTGTCCAAATGGTCGTAATGATCATGGGACAGGAGGACCGCGTCGAGGGGCGGCATATCTTTCGCGGTCAAGGGGGCCGGCTGGAACCTCTTTGGTCCCATCCAGGAAAGGAAGGAGGCGCGCTCCGAGAAGACTGGGTCAAAAAGGAACCTCTTGCCGTCCAGTTCCACGAGCACGCTCGAATGGCCCAGCCAGGCAAAGCGGAGGACTGTTGCGGGCGGAATGCTTCCGTATCCCTCCATCGAAACGACCGGCAGGGGCTTCGCGGGGACCCGGTCCTTTGAGCCGCCGGTCAGGAACTTGATGAAGGTCTCCCAGGTCTTTCCATCCCTTATCACGGTCGTGGGCAGGGTATTTTGGAATTTGCCGTCAGAATACTGTTTTGAGGAGCGCATGGTCTCCGTCGGCGCTGCCGTGTTGGAAAAATAATGATTGCAGCCCACGATCGCCGCCACGATGCCCGCCATGATAATGAAGGCAACAATGATCGATCCTCGGTACTGCATGGATTGCGCCCCCATACCGTCAGACCGCTTCATTGAATCCAGGAGCGAGCGCATTCCCCGTAGCTTGCTGCGGGGTTAGCGAGCGATTAGAATACATTAGTTCCGCTTGGGGATCTAAGATTCCCTGCAGCTTGCTTCAGGGAGATTAAACTCATCCCGGTAGCGGGCAACGCCGGAAATGTTCTGCATCGCCGTTCTGTCGAGCATCAGGACCATGAAGGCGTCATCGGGGATCCCTTCCCACTGGCTGCGGATGGCATAGTGCGAGGCGCGTTCAAACCCGAAGCGGGGGTAGTAGCCGGAATGGCCGAGCACGATCACAAAGGGACATCGGCGTTCCCTGAGCATGTCGATGCCTGTGTTGACCAGCGCGGAGCCGATGCCCCGGCGCTGGCATTCGGGCAGGACCGACATCGGCGCGAGCCCCATGCCGGAAACATTCCTGCCTTCACATTCGATCACAACGGGGCTGAACAGGATATGACCGACGATCTGGCCGCTGTCCACCACCACCAGCGAAAGAAGGCCGGGGCAGTGCTCTCTCAGCGCATCAACAATGGAAGCTTCGGCCGTCTGGCCAAAGGCGCGCGTATTGACCTCCCGGACCGCCCTGATATCTTCCTGCCGTTCTTGCCGCACCTCGATCATGGACTGTCCTTACCTGCGGACCCATGCGGTCGCCTGCTGTACTAACTCTAGCAGAATCAGGAGAGAAGCTCAATGTCAGGGTGCATGTCCCGCGCTGTTCATGTTCGTGATGATCCCTCCGGCCTACGAACTTCTTCCTAGGAACAAATACTCCAGCGCATAGGAACTAATCCCAATTTCCTTTTCCCCGACGCGGGGGTATTCTGACATCAGAAAGAAAAAGAGATCACCCCAAAGGAGGGAACGAACATGGTGACCAAGGGCGGACATACAGTACAGGCAGGGACCTACTGGAATCTGGCGGACGGCAACCGGGTGGACATGGACCAGGAAGGCGTTCTTCCGGGAAAGGGGACCGAGATGTACATCAAGGCTCCCGCGGCAGCGGCCCTTGCGGCCGGCCCGGTGATCGGGCTGATCTTCGCAGTGTTCCTCCCCTTCATCGGGATCGCGATGACGCTGGGGCTGATCGGCAGGAAGCTCGCTGAGGGCGTGGTATCGGCTGCAGCAGGCAGCGTGTCCTTCGGATGGCGGCCCATCGAAGCCTACCTGGCGGGGCGGAAGCGGAAGAACGAGGCGCGGGAGAAAAAGAGCGATAAAGCCGCAAAAAGCTAGGCAGCAGGAACAAAGGATCATCACAAAGGCGGGACCGGTCGCACGGTCCTGCCTTTTTATTGGGTCCGGCCCGGAACGCCCCGATCCGCCATTCTGTCATGTGCATAACTCTCTTTTGAAATATTTCGATAAATCTGATAAACTCTACTTCAGTGATTCCATAACAACAACGGGAGGTAACCATGAAGATCGAGCTCGAAGGCAAGCTGTTGAAAATGATCCCGGAGAACGACCGGGAGAAAAAGGAACTGAACCAGCTCTGGAACGTCATCATCGATTGTGTGAAGGACAACAAGAAGCTGGTTCCCGTGGGGCAGTATACCCCGGGCATCAAGGAAGTGGCGACGTTCCACATCGAATAGGAGGACTGCTGATGCAGGACAAGATATCCAGCGGCAGGGGGCGGGTTGTTCCCGTCATTTTGCCGTTCTGCTTCGTCGTCCTGATCGCGCTCCCATCCTTGCTCTTGGCGTCCGAGTCCTGCTCCATGCTCAGCGGGAAATGCCGGGACGCCTGCGGCGCGAACGAGAAAGCCGAGGCGGGCGATTTCGAGGACTGCGGGGCGAAGCAGGAGTGCTGCGTTGCTCATACGGAGGCTCCGGTCCAGTGCTGCATAACGTCGTTCGATGCCCGGGACTTTGGCCCGTCCAATTGCCGGGCACCGGAAGGCGGCGTGTGCAAAAAAAGTTCGGGGAGCCCGGCCCCGTGTGCTAAATTGCCGATGTGTGCAACTACAAAGTGAGCGCAGGAAGACTTCGAATGCTCTTGCGGTTCCTCATTCCCTCGTGGTATGATTATCCCGTTTTTCACGCCTATCCATCTCTTTCTAGCTTGCGGAGGAAAACCTCATGAAAAAGGTCTCGTGGAAGGACATCGGTCTGGTGAACACCCGCAGGATGTTCAAGAAGGCCATGGAGGGGAAGTATGCCATCCCCGCTTACAACTTCAACAACATGGAGCAGTTGCAGGCCATCGTGATGGGGTGCGTTGAATCGAGGTCGCCCTTCATCCTGCAGGTATCGAGCGGGGCACGAAAGTACGCCAACCAGACGCTTCTCCGCTTCCTGGCAATGGGCGCGGTCGCGATGATCAAGGATGCGAAATCGCCGGTCAAGTTTGCCCTGCACCTGGACCATGGGGATACCTTCGAGCTCTGCAAGTCCTGCATCGATTCCGGCTTCTCGTCGGTCATGATCGACGGCTCGCACCACTCCTATGAGGACAACGTCAAGCTTACCAAAAAGGTGGTGCAATACGCCCGTAAGTTCGACGTGACCGTTGAAGGCGAGCTCGGCGTGCTGGCCGGCATCGAGGATGCGGTGGTTGCGGACAAGTCCACATACACCAAGCCCGAGCAGGTCGAGGACTTCGTGAAGAAGACCGGGGTGGACTCCCTGGCCATATCGATCGGCACCTCCCATGGGGCAATGAAGTTCAAGCCCGAGCAGTGCACCCGCGACAGCCGCGGCGTGCTCGTCCCGCCGCCGCTCCGGTTCGACATCCTCGAGGAGATCGAGAAGCGCATACCGGGATTTCCCATCGTTCTCCATGGCGCGTCGTCGGTGATCCCCGAGTACGTGCAGATCATCAACACAAACGGTGGCAAGCTGAAGGACGCCGTGGGCATCCCCGAGGAGCAGCTCCGCAGGGCCGCCACCAGCGCGGTCTGCAAGGTGAACATCGACAGCGACGGCCGGCTGGCCATGACCGCCATGATCCGCAAGACCCTGGCCGAGAAGCCAGCCGAGTTCGATCCCCGGAAGTACCTCGGTCCGGCCCGCGACGAGCTGATCAAGATGATCATCCATAAGAACAAGGAAGTGCTGGGTTCGGCAGGACAGGCGTAACGTGGCAAGAAGCGGGTCACCATAACGATCACGGGGAGCAGCAGGAGCATACGGGCGGCCTTGGCGGGAAATGATCAGGAAAATAAGGCTTGACTTCCTTGCTTCAGAGTGGCACTATTCAAGCAGAAGTTTCGGAAGTTATTTGTTGGGAAAACCGCAATGACTTTTCGTCCTTGCGGTTTTTTGTTGTACAACGCTCCGTCATCTTCAAATTCACAGAAGGAGGTAGCTCACCATGATAACCGGAACCGTGAAGTGGTTCAATGATGCCAAGGGTTTTGGCTTCATTTCCCGTGAAGGTGGCGCTGATGTGTTCGTTCATTTCGGCGACATTCAGGACAGCGGCTTCAAGTCGCTCGCAGAGGGCCAGCAGGTGCAGTTCGACATCGTCGAATCGCCCAAGGGCCCCAAGGCAGCAAATGTCGTAAAGCTCTAGTTGTTCGACAAAACCCATGCAGCAGGCCCCGGTCTTCCGGGGCCTGTTTTTTTGCCTCTTCTCCTCCTCTAAAGGTCTTCCCGCTTTCCGACCGAGTCTTCGTTCCTCGCCGCTTTGACAGCGTCCGGATGGTTTGATAAACTATGAATCATCCCGGGCCTGCGGGCCTGTGGTTTGCCAGGAGGGCGCATATGCTCAAAATGATCGCCAAGCTGCTGAAAGTGCTGAATTCCGACGCCGATCCATCGCAGATCAGCCTCGCCCTCGGATTCGCATTGATCTCCGGTCTCCTGCCGTTCTTCTCGCCCCTGAGCCTCCTGGTCCTCTTCGTCGTGTTCCTGCTGCGTGTTAACCTCTCCGCGTACTTCCTGGGAACGGCCTTCTTCTCCGGCATCGCCTATGCGCTGGACCCGCTGCTTCACCGCATCGGGCTGGCACTGCTGACCACGGGGCCGCTGGAGGGGCTCTGGACAACAATGTATAACACGTCGGTCTGGCGGATCCAGCGGCTCAACAACTCCGTGGTGATGGGCGGACTGGCCTTCGGAGTGCTGTGCTTCGTGCCCCTGGTGATCCTTTCGAACGCCCTGATCCGGCGCTACCGGGAGCATGTACTGGCGTGGGTCAGAAGAACGCGGTTGATGCAGGCCATAACGGCGAGCACGTTCTACGATATCTATAAGAAGGCCTCCGGGTGGGGATGGGGAGGCCAGTCATGAACCGGTGGATACGCTGGCCGGGGCTGATCGGCTTCGCCATCGTCATTGCCGCCGTCGTCGCGCTGTGGCTCCTGTTCATGGATCTGATCGTCCGGCGCGCTGTCGAGAAGGGGGGCACGGCGCTCGTGGGGGCCGAAGTGGACCTCGCCCGGGCTCACGTGACGCTCATCCCGCTGGGCGTCACGCTCTCGGGGCTCCAGGTGACGGACCCGGCAGCTCCCGCGACCAACAGTGTCGAGATCGGGCGCATCGCGTTCTCCCTCGACAGCCTGAACCTGTTCCGGCGCAAGGTGATCATCGACGAGATGGCCGCCGAGGGCATGCGCTTCGGCACGCAGCGGAAGAGACCGGGGAAGGTCGTCGTGCCGCCGCCGAAGCCGCCCGAGAAAAAGAAGAAGGAATCAGCACTGCCTTCCTTCAGCATGCCGGACGTGAAGAAGGTCCTGCAGGAGGAGAAGTTCGAGTCGCCTGCGCTGATCGAGAAGGCGCAGGCCGAGCTGAAGCAGAAGAGCGAGGCCTGGCAAATGCAGATGGCGTCCCTTCCGGACAAGACCGCGCTTGACGCTTATCAGGAGCGTATCAAGAAATTGAAAGAAGCGCAGAAGGGCGGCATCAAGGGGCTGAAGAGCGCTGGTGCCGACGCGCTGGCGCTCACCAAGGACCTGAACCGCGACCTGGAGAAGGTGAAGAAGACGAAAGCGGACTTCAGCGCGGACCTTGCTGCCGCGAAGGCGTTGATAGAGAAGGCAGAAAAGTCACCGCTCGATGATGTGAGGCGCATCGCAGATAAGTACAGCATCTCATCGGAAGGGCTCGCGAACCTGAGCCAGACGCTCTTCGGCGGGGCTGTCCGAGGATGGATCAACAAGGGCGTGCTGTGGTACGGCAGGCTCAGGCCGCTCTTCGAACGGCCGGGCGAAAAGAAGGGAAACGTGCAGGCGGTGAAACCCTTGCGCGGAACGGGTGTGGACGTTCGGTTCAGAGAGGAGCGGCCGCTGCCGGACTTCCTGATCAGCACCATCAAGGCCTCGCTTCAGCCCGAGACGGGGATCTTCAATGGAATCATCCGGAACGTCACTCCTGACCAGGTGATCCTTGGAAAGCCGCTGACCCTGTCGTTCACCGGCAACGGGTTGAAGGACGCGCAGGCTGTGAGCCTGAACGGCACGCTGGACCACCGGAAGGCGGACCAACCCGAGGACTCCATGGAGATCGCGGTTCGGGGCTACAAAGTCGTGGGCATGACGCTCTCGTCTGCCGCATCGTTGCCGGTCAGTCTGCAGGAAGGTATGATGGATATCGAGATCAAGGGCAGGCGCGATGCCAAGACGATCTCTGCCCGCTGCGTGGCGAGAGTGAAGGGCGCGAAGCTGAACACAGGCGGCGATGGGTCAGGCGGCGCCTTCGCGAAGGCGATCAAGTCATCGCTCGCCAAGGTCTCAACGTTCTCGCTCACGGCTGACATAACCGGCGCGCCGGAGAACTACCAGGTTAAGGTCTCGTCCGACCTCGACAAGGTCCTGAAGGACGCGGCAGGCTCCATGGCGCGCGAGCAGCGCGACAGGCTCGAGAAGGAACTGAAGAAGGCGGTGCAGGAGAAGACCGAGACGCAGCTCGCCGGGCTGAAGGCCGCGATGGGCGGGCTTTCCGGACAGGGCGGGAAGCTCGACGGCGTGCAGGAGCGACTGAACAGCTTGATCAAGGAAGCAGGGTCCTCGGCCGGCGGAAAGATCAAGCTGCGGTAGCACAGCGGCATCCCTTATGATAAAGGAAACGCGTTTCCTGTGCGCTCCTGATCTCTGTGCGAAAAAAAGAGGTAGAACCTATGGAGAGTCCAACCAGATCGATAATGCTCGTGGACAAGAGCACGACCCTTCGCTATTACCATGGGATGCTCCTGACGCGGCTCAGGTACGCGATCCTGACAGCCGCGTCGCCTGAGGAAGCGATGATGATCCTGGAACACACCATCCCCTCCTGTGTTCTGAGCGGATATCTGTTCCCCATGATGAGCGGCAGCGACTTCATCAAGAAGCTCAAAAGCTTGGAACGCACACGGAACGTGCCCGTTATCGTGCTGACAGGCGAGAAGGACGCGGCTGCCAGGAAGACCTGCATGGATCTGGGCTGTGCGAGCTTTCTGACAAAGCCTGTGGAGCCCGTGCGACTCTACCGGGAGATCCAGGCCGCAACGGAAAGCATGCCGCGCTCGAATATCCGGCTGGATACGTCCCTGAAAGCGGTTGTGGGCGATGTTGATCGGGCCGCGCAGGCCACGATGATCTCGGAAGGCGGGCTTTACCTCAATACCACGGTTCTCCGGCCGAAGGACGCCATAACGCCGGTCAGGATATTCATCAAGGACCGTGAGATCAAGGCGACGGCTGTAGTGCTCTACAGCCACACGCGGGGAAGCGGGGTGAGGAGGGAAGCCGGGATGGGTTTGAAGTTCCTCGAGATCTCTGACGAGGACCGGAAGTTCCTGCGAAACTTCATCGAGGAACAACTGACCTCCGACATCATGCCGGACGACGCCCGGTGACCGTATCTTGGGAATGCCCACGCTCCTTTCCCGAATTGTCCCGACAATCTCCCCGCGTTCGGAAGCTGGTCATAACAATAAGGCCGGCCGCTGCATCACACAGCGCCCGGTCCTTGTATCCCCCTTCAGTTTCCCGGGTGTCCCGGCGGGTACGGTGCATACTCGCCGTCATCCCAAACCCGGTTCCCGATCTCCGGTCCGCAGCTTAGGATGCCCTTCCTGCACAGGACCTCCCGCCATTCATACTTGACCAGGGTCTTCTGGACCGGTGTGCGCTCGGGTTCGAAGGCGATCGTGACCGTAGGCGAGTACTGCCCCACGCCGAATCCTGTGCCGGCGGTCCCGCCCTTCGCTGCCAGTGACTTGTTCTGTTCTGCGCTCCCCAACGACGGCGCCGCAGGCGCGCTGTCCCGCCTCTTCAGCTCCTGCCTCGGCCGGGGCCGGTCCTTCTCCCGGTAGACCGCCACGGCGATCACGCCCAGCGCAGAAGCGTCGTTGAAGGTCCTCGTGCTGTAGGCGTCACTGGGATCGGTGAAGTAGAACCGGTGCACCGTGTCCTTGTCGGTCCTCCACCCGTCATAGCGGGCCTGCTCGTAGCTGTCCACGAGGTACATGTCCTCGGTGCTTTTCAGGTCAGACCGTTTGCCGGAGATGATGTTCCTGCCGTCCACGGCGACGACCACGCCGATCCGCTCAGGCGTCATGTTCCGGATGACGATGCCGTAGTTCTCGCCTTTTTTCGCTTCCAGATACTTTTTGATGATCCGGGTGCCACCCATCCAGAAGTCCTTGTGCGGGACCGTGAGCAGGGCCGTTCCCCTGTCCGAGACGACCTCGACGCTCACTTCTCCCTTCAATCCATCGCCCCCGTGGGGGTACGCCGCTCCTGCCGCCATCATGATCACTGCCAGGACTGCTGATAGTGTGCAACGCATGGTACATCTCCTTTCTCTACCTGGACGTTCCCGCTGGGTGACCGCTATCTTTTGCGGGCTTTGGAAGGTTAGACAATCATCGGGGTGAAAAAGTTCCCGGGGGATGAAGGATCGCATCCTATGGATCGTAGCATGAGAAAAGGAGCCGGCCATGACCAACGATCAGACAAAGGACCGTCAGCCCGTTGTTATTCCGGAGAAAAATTTCTGTGGCATTCGCTAGGCCGAATGAGAGATAATGGCGTCCGATGTATCCGGCCGCTGAATCCAGGAGCGAGCGCATTCCCCGTAGCGTGCTGCGGGGTTAGCGAGCGATTAGAATAACGATAGTTCCTTGAGGATCGAGGCTCCCTGCAGCTTGCTGCAGGGAGCTTCAACGGCTCCGGCGGTCCTCTGGATACCCTGGCATCCACCGCACGCTTTGCGTGCACAGCAAAGGAGCTCTGATGAAGATCCTGCTCGTCTATCCCCAGTACCCAACTACGTTCTGGAGTTTTAAGTACGCCCTCAAGTTCATCTCCAAGAAGGCAAGCCTTCCACCGCTGGGGCTCATTACCGTGGCTGCCATGCTTCCCGTTGAGTGGGAACAGCGCCTCGTTGACCTGAATGTCAAGCCGCTCAGGGATGCCGACCTGCTCTGGGCCGACTATGTGCTCATCAGCGCCATGTCCATACAGCGCGCATCCGCAGATGCCATCATCAGCCGCTGCACAACGCTCGGCGTGAAGATGATTGCCGGCGGCCCGCTGTTCACGGCGCATCCGGAGGACTACGGCCATGTTGATCATCTCGTGCTGAACGAAGCGGAGCTTACGATGCCGCTGTTCCTGCAGGACCTTGCGAAGGGACTGCCGAAGCACCTCTACACCGCGTCCGGCTGGGCGGACCTCTCTGCGACATTGGTTCCGCGCTTTGATCTGCTGAACATGAAGAAGTACGCTTCGATGAACATCCAGTATTCGCGGGGGTGTCCGTTCGACTGCGACTTCTGCAACATCACCGTGCTCTTCGGCCGCGTGCCGCGGACCAAGGCCGCAGTCCAGGTCATCGCCGAGCTCGAGTCGCTCTACGCACGGGGCTGGCGGAACAGCGTGTTCATCGTTGATGACAACTTCATCGGCCACAAGGGAAAGCTCAAGAAGGAAGTGCTTCCGGCCATCATCGCCTGGATGGAGAAGCGGAAACACCCCTTTGCGCTCTACACCGAGGTGTCCATCAATCTTGCCGATGATGAGGAACTGATGCAGCTCATGGTCAAGGCGGGATTCGACCAGGTCTTTGTGGGCATCGAGTCGCCGAACGAAGAGAGCCTCGCCGAATGCAGCAAGCTCCAGAACCGGAACCGCGACCTGATCGAGAGCGTGAAAAGGATCCAGCGCGCCGGTCTGGAGGTACAGGCGGGATTCATCGTGGGTTTCGACAAGGACCCTGCCGCGATCTTTGAGCGCTTGATCGCCTTCATCCAGGAAAGTGGGATCGCCACGGCCATGGTCGGGCTCCTGAACGCGCCGAAGGGGACCAAGCTCTATCATCGTCTGAAAGAGGAGGGCAGGCTCCTCAAGTCCGTGACGGGGGACAACACCGACTTCACCATCAACTTCGTTCCCAAGATGAACACCGATGCGCTGATCGCCGGCTATCGGAAGATCCTGGAAACGATCTATTCGCCGAAGAAATATTATGCGCGCATCAGGACGTTCCTGCGGGAGTACCGGCCGGCGCAGGTGCGGCGAGGCCCGATCCGGATCAATTACATCATCGCCGGGTTCAAGTCCGTGGTGCGCCTCGGCATCATCGGCAGGGAGCGCTACCAGTACTGGAAGCTATTCTTCTGGTCGCTCTTCAGGCGGCCGCGGCTTTTCCCGCTCGCAATCACCCTCTCCATCTACGGGTTCCATTTCCGCAAGGTCTTCCGGATGCACGAAAAGGCCCTCCGGGCCGGCCGTGGCGCCGTCTGACCGCGGGACCTGCACAGATTGACCGATTCTGCTCGCAATGAATCCAGGAGCGAGCGATTAGGATAAAGAGTACTACCGTGAGGATCGAAGATTCCCTGCAGCTTGCTGCAGGGGGCCTTAAAATCGACATCCTCCCTGCTCCGGGGAGGGTGTCTTTTTATTTGCACCCGGAATTGCTTCCTTATATACTCAATATACTGATGGAGTGAGTCCAAACGCCTTTCCTTAAACGGTCACCCTGAACGAAGGGAAGGGTCTTGCAACGGTCCGGAAAGGTGTGATTCTTCGCGGCCATCAGAATGGCAACACCCTCGGGAAAGAGAAAGAGATTGATGATGCACTCCATGAGGAAGCGAACGCGCGAGAGGATGCCCCGGTAGCTGTCATGATAAAGATCACGGTCTTTGGCGCAACAGGACGGACGGGTCGGTCGATCATCTCGCTTGCCCTTACCCAGGGCATGGAAGTGACAGCCTACGCCCGCAGGGCAGCGGACCTCGATCCGTGGACGGGCAGGATCAGGGTCGTCCAGGGAACGCTCGACGATGCCGAGGGGATCGCCAAGGCGATCGAGGGGGCCGATGCCGTCGTGGCCGCTTTCGGGCCGCGCAAGGGCGGGCCGCAGGTATTCTGCGCCCATGCAACGCAGCTTATCATCTCCGTCATGAAAGCGCAGAAAGTGAGGCGGCTTGTCTGCATAACCGGAGCATTGATCGGCGAGCAGTATCCCACCCGGGGGCTGTTCTACCGGGTAATGAGGCGGCTGCTTGTCCGGAAAGCCCCCCACCTCATGCTGGACCGGGACGGGCAGGAGACCATTGTCATGAATTCCGGACTTGACTGGACGGTCTTCAAGCCGCCGCGGCTCGTGAACGGCGCGGAGCGGCCGGGGACCCAGGTCGGGCCCGATCTGGTGATCGGCCCTGCCGCGAGGACAACGGTGGGAAGCCTGGCCACTGCCATCCTCGGCGAACTGCTGGGGTCGCAGTTCATCCGCAAGACGGTCTTCATTAGGTCCTGAGGAGGAATGCGTGGCTGGGATCGTATCACGACGACCGGTGGTAGGAGTGGCGGCAGGATTCATCATTGGTGCGCTTGGCCTGCTCCTGCTCGGGATCGATCCTGCGGCAGCGGGGCAGGGCCTTGCGGGGCTGTTGTTCAAGGTCGCGGGCTGGTTCTTCCTGTTCGTATCGGCAATGGCGTTCCTCGGCGCCTTCCTCTCCTTTCGGAACAAAAGGTCTTCTCCGGGCAGCTCCCCGGACACGCAGGGGCGGAAGGCAGGAGCGTGACGTTTTTGCCCTCGGAGGCGGGTTCTATGCTATAAAGCGGTCGTTTCCCGAGTACGTTTCGCGTATCCCGGAGCACACCCCATGAATAAGAACCCCTCTATCATGATCGACGACGACGTGGCCATTCTGGACATCCTCCGGCAGTCCCTCTGTATGGAAGGTTACACCTGTGAGGCCTTCACGCGGGCCGAGGACGCCCTGGCGGCACTGGAGCGGAAGCCTCCCGATGTTCTGCTCACGGACATCGTTATGCCGGGGATGCGGGGGCTCGATCTGGTTGACAGGGCCAAGCAAATCCATCCCGACATGACGGCCATCGTCATGACCGGGTTCGTCGAGGAATTTTCCTACGAAGAGTCCATCCGGGCCGGGGCGGCGGACTTCATCAAGAAACCGTTCACGGTCCATGAGCTCCTCGTACGGATCAAACACGGGAAATTGCAGGACCACCTGCGGTCGCTTGCGATTACCGATGAGCTGACGGGCCTTGCGAACCGGCGCGGGTTCTTTGCCTTCACGCAGCAGCAGATGAGGCATGCAGTGCGGAACAGCGAGCGCATGGTGCTGTTCTTCGCCGACCTGGACGATCTCAAGACCATCAATGACACCTTCGGTCACGTATCCGGCGACCGGGCCCTGGCGGACACGGCCCAGATCTTCCGCGAGACCTTTCGTGATTCCGATATCATCGCCCGCATGGGCGGCGATGAGTTCGCGGTGATCCTGGGCAATGCGCCTGACTCGGGCATCACTACGGTACGGGACCGTCTCGAGAAGCGTCTTGTCGAGTACAATGCCCGCCGGGAAGGCACGTTTCGCCTCTCGGTGAGCGTGGGTCTCGCCATATTCGATCCGGCCAGACCCGTTACTGTGGATGAGCTGATCCGGCAGGCCGATGCCCGGATGTATGAACAGAAGCAGGCGAAGAAGTCCGCCCGGGGGCCGGGCTGACCGCCCGAGGTCTTTTTTTCTCGGCGCTCCTATCACGCACATGCAGTCTTGACATCGATGAGCGCAAATGCTACAGTATGACGAATTCATTGCAGGTAAAACGTACATAATAAGAACTTTGCTCAGAGCAAACCCGGGGAAACCCGGGGACGCAGAGCACCGAGGCTACAGAAAACCGCTCCAGATCAGCGAGGTTCCGGTTTATACGCCAGTCGGGCCGCCAAAGTCCAGTATTCTAACATCCGTTGGATACACACTTTGGCGGTTTTTTTGTCTCCGCATTCGCCGGGACCGACAACTCCCATTACGCCCAGGAGGAAGAATATCATGCGCCACACCCAGAAGTTCGCCCTGATCGCCTGTCTGCTCCTGTTGTCCGCATGCTCACCGAAGATCTACGGCACGCTCCAGCTCATGGACCCCACTATGCAGCCTATCCCGCCCGTGAAGGAGAGCCCGGAGGGCACGGTGGTGAACATGATCAACACCACCTCCACCCTCGAACAAGCTTCCCATGCCGTGACGGTGAACAAAGAAGGCAAGTTCGAGTCGGAGAAGGGGAAGCTCACGCCGGGCATGTACAAGGTTGAGGCGAGCAGGATCGGGTACCAGACCGACACCCAGACCGTGGAGATCACGAAGTTCGGCGGCAAGAAGGTGGAGTTCAAGCTCAGGAAGATCGCCGAGGGCAAGCGGAAGTCCATCGAGGGGTCCCGGACCGACGAGGACAAGATCGTAAATCCCGGCGAGGTGAATATCCAGCCGCCGACGATGTAGTGCGTCAAGCCGGCCGCTTGCCGGTCGTATGTTTGAAATTGAATATGGTGTTTCCGAGTTCCGCTGTTCAAGAGGAAACAGTTTCCGAGGAGGCTTTCCATGGTCAAGCGTGTGTTCATTGCGGTCGTGATTGCTGCAGCATCGTTCCTGTTCTCCGGATGCGCCGGCGAGAAGATGGGCCTGGAGGTCAAGGCAAAGATCGACGGCCAGCCGGTGGCCCAGGCGCGGGTGGCGGTCGATGGCGTGGAGGAGGGTCTGACCGGCAGCGACGGCTCCTTCGCCAAGGTCCTCACCAAGAAGCCGGGGGCCGAGGTGACGGTGGTCGTGACCAAGGAGATGCCGGGCTACCGGATATCCCCATGGAAGACCGCCTTCGTGATGAAGCTCCCGAAGAAAGAGGGAATGGACCAGTATGTCTTCGATGCCGAGCTCGCCGCCACGCGTTTCGTCACGATCGTGGCGTCGGAGAAGGGAGCGCCCATAGCCGATGCCGTGGTCAAAGTTGCGGGCAAGGAGGCCGGCAGGACCGGTGCGAATGGAGAGTTCGTATATGACTATCAATCGCTCCCCAAGGAGGGTGTGGAGCTCACCGTGTCGAAGACGGGCTATGCTGCCTGGAAGCGGACCGGCAGTATCGAACCAGGACAGCGGATCGAGGCAGCGCTCTCAAAACGGGTGATGGTGACCGTGACGGCGCTTACGGAGGAATACGGCCAGTCCAGCGGACTTCGGGGTCTTTCGGTCACGATAGACAAGAAGGTGCTCAAGACCGACGCCAACGGAGCCGTGAGCTGGACCTACGACGGCGAGCCAGGCAAGAAGGTCACGGTCGTCATCACGGCGCCGGCCTACATCCCCCCGAGCTGGAAGAAGTCGCTCACGCTCGAAGGCGAGATCGCGGTTCAGCACTATTTCTATCCCACCACGGCCAAGCCCATCCGGACCGGTATCTACCGCTTTGTGGGCAACACGCCGAATGTGGACATGAAGGACATCGTTGCCCAGACCGAGGAAGCCGTGGGCAGCCAGCTCTTCAAGTTCGGCTGTTTCAAGGAAGTGCCGTCCAAGACGCTCCAGGCCGAGATGAAGCAGGCGAAGCTGAGCATCGAGAAGATCACGGTCAAGGGCTGGCGCGAAACGCCGCTCAAAAGGACCGTGGATATGATCGTGCTGGGCAGCGTTGCCAAGGACGACAGCGGGATCCTGATCGAGACCAAGTTCTACACGTCCGGCGGCAAGCTCCTTCACAGCCAGCTTGCGCGGGCCAGGAACGAGGGAAGCATCGGAAGCGCGGCCAAGGACATCGCCGCCGCGGTGCTGGCCAAGTTTCCCTTCGAGGGGACCGTGATCGATCCCCAGGAGGATCGCCCCGTGATCAATCTCGGCAAGACGGCGTACAAGATCGGCAAGCGCATGGAATTCAGTGTCATGACGCCTCGGCTGGACGAGTTGGGCAAGATCTCCGGCTACCGGGAGATCGGCCGGCTGAAGGTGAAGAAGGTCGATGATACGTCCTCGGTCACCGAGGTGGAGAACCTGAAAAAAGGAGAGAAGATATCGCTTGGCGATCGGGTCGTCCGCATGGTCATCCGCGAGGACGAGGAGCAGGAAAAGAACACCGTCATCCTGTCCACGAAAGGCGGCGTGCCGCCCGATATGATGCCGCTCGCCGGAGTGAACATCTACATGAACGACGAGTGGGTCAGCACGACCGGCGCGGATGGCAGGGCCGAGGTACCGGTCCGGCTCGGTAAGAAGTACGACCTGGTGCTCTACCGCCACGGCTACCAGCAGGTGAGCGACAAGTTGCAGGTCGAGAAGGGCCGGGATGTGAAGGAATATGCCCTCACCGTGAACAATACCCTGTTCAAGGTGGATTCCAAGCCCTCCGGCGCCGATGTCTTCGTTGACGGGGACAAGATCGGCAGGACGCCCATCATCGATGGCAGGCCCGTGACCCTAGGGTTCCATACCGTAAGAATCTCGCTGGGCGGCGATTACCGCGACTGGGAAGAGGTGGTCGAGTTCGCCTCGAAGACCGAGGACCGCACGGGCGGCAAGGCCATTGTGCTTTACATGGACTTCCTGAAGATCGGAGAGAGGGCGGAGCAAAAAGGCGATATTGACGGGGCAATCACCGCATACCGCAGTACGGAAAAGGGCCACCCCGACTACTCCGAGTCGCACCACCGGCTGGCCACGATCTACCTCGACGACAAGAACGACTACGACGCGGCAATCCGGGAGTTCGAGAACGTGCTGTCCCTCCCCGAGAACCAGCAGCTGATCTACAAGCAGTTCTCCGTGGCATTCACCAACCTGGGCCATGCCTATTACGAGAAGGGCAACGCGCTGGTGGCAACGGACAAGCAGGCGGCGGCCCAGAACTTTGCCCAGGCCCTCCAGAAGCTCCAGATCGCCAAGCAGAACACGCGGTTCTTCCCGACGATGCGGTATGATGAGGCCCTGCACGACACCTATTATTATCTGGCGCTCTCGTACCATAAGCTGTATCTGATCACGAAAAAGGCCACGGTGCTGAACGACGCGAATTCGGCGTGGCGCGAGTACTTCGATTTCTTCCCGAAGAAGCTTGAAGGGAACAGCACCTATGAGCAGAGCCGCCAGGCCGCCCAGAAATACTGGGACCAGATCAGGAGCTTGTAACGGTAGGGTATGACGCCTGCTGATCGGAGAAGAGGGGGACGCGGGCCCGGGATCGCGGCGTGGTGCCTCCTGGCGCTGATCGCGGCGGCACGCTGCGTCGGCGCGGAGGACGCAGCGCCGGTAGTGTTGCCTGCCCAGACGGCGCCCGAGGAGCCGGCCAGGAAGGTCGGGACGATCGAGCCGGTCTTTGTCCGGCCTTTCACCGCGGTCGGGTCCGGCAGGAACGACGGCAATCCCGTCTGGTCCCGTTCGGGGATGTTCCTCTCCTTCGAGCGCAGCATCGGAGACAAGAAGGAGATCCACATCGCCCTGGCGGATGGCCTGGTGTTCCAGACCATCTATTATCTGCGCGCAGCGGGCCGGGACATGAAGTTCTTCTTCCCCGGTGTGGTGGAGGACATCAGCTACAACGCCGGCATCTCCTGGTCGCCGCGTGAGGAGCGCTTTGTGTTCATGAGCAACGGCGGAGAAGGGAATTATGATCTCTATGTCGGCGACATGGGCGGCGCGCCGGTCACCCGCATCACGGAGCACAAGGAGAAGGACGGCCAATCCGACTGGTCGCCGCAATCGAACACGATCGTGTTCGTGTCGGGCCGGTCGGGCAAGGGAGATATCTACCTCATGGACACCGGCACCCGCGCGCTGACGCGGCTCACCCACAGCGGGAAAGAAAATCTCTATCCCCAGTGGTCGCCGGACGGGAAGCGGATCGTCTATATGCACGGGAACAACGAGAACCACGACATTGCGGTCATCAACGACGTGAGCAAACCTGCGGAATCGGTCAAGGCGCTCACGGCATGGGAACACGACGACATCCGTCCGGTCTGGTCGCCTGACGGGACGAAGATCGCTTTTTATTCGAACTTCAATCCGCAGGGAGACCCGCGGATATGGTCCATCATGGTGGTCGCCGCGGACGGCTCGGACCCTGCAGCGGGTGACGGGCTCGCTGCGAAGGCCGTGGCCATCGATGTGGTCCCCGACGTGGAGCGCGGGCCTGCGTGGATGCACGACAGCAAGAGGCTCGTGTACGTGAAGAACGACCGGCAGGAATACCACCCCCTCTATGTGGTGAACATCGCGGAGAGGACGCCCTGGCTTCTCAAGACCGACACCAAGATGAACCACGATGTGGCGTGCTCGCCCGACGGGACCATAGCGTTCCGTGCACAGGTGGACCAGTGGGACCAGATCTTCGTGGCAAGAATGAAGGAATGATGCAAGTGCAACACAAAAAAGATAAACAAGCGGCTTATTTTACCGCAGAGGACGCAGAGATCACAGAGGAAGGCAAAAGAATACAAAGATCAGACCTCCTCTTGCTTTATTAGTTCTCTGCGTGCTCCGCGTTCTCTGCGGTGAAAAAGGTTTTCTGCTGTCTTCGCTCAAGGAGTTTGTATGTACGGGATTCTTTTCTTGTTCTTCATCATCGGCCTGGTCGCCAGTTCGGCCCATGCCGCTGATGACCCGGTCCAGAAGGCCATGAAGGCCTATGAGAAGCACCGGTACGAGGACGCTGCGCGCGACCTCCGCGCAGCGCTCCCGTCTCTGGAACAGAGCAAGCAGTCCACGGCCCGGCTCGCCCTCGGCATGATCTACCTTAAGAACGGTGAGCTGCACCAGGGGTTGGCGCAGATGTCCGCGGAAGTGAGCGCCGATTATCTGAAGCGGCTCTCGTCGGACCGTGGCGCGGGACGCAGCATGTACAGCGACCTGTATCTCGGGCTCGCGCTGTTGGAGGGCGGGAAGACGGCGCCTGCGCAGACATCGCTCGAGAAGTTCCTTGCCGGACGCGGCGATGCCAGGTACAAGGCCATAGCAACGATCGCACTGGGCACGGCGGCCAACGTGATGGGTGACAAGCAGAAAGCGCAAGAGCTCTGGGGCGGCATCAACAGTTCCGATCCCGATGTAAAGACCGAGCTTGCCGCTGCGTACAGCAGGGCGGGCCTCGCTGAAAAAGATCCCGTCGCACTGTGCGACGAGGCGCTGGCGGAAGTCAAGAAGGGCGGCAAACCGCTGTCCCTCATTGCAGCGAAGAACTGCCTGGGCGTGTACGCTCGGGCGGGAGCCCCCGACAAGGGTCTTGACCTGCTTCAGCGTGCAGATTTGAAATCCTATTCGTATCGCGAGGCCATCAGCAAGAGCAAGGTGATCACGTTCTACGACATTCAGGTCCTGCCGAACCTTGCCGCGTTCTATCTCCAGGCCAGCCTGGCATCGCTTGAGAAGGCGGCCTCGGACCCGCAGCTCAAGGGCATTGCAAGCTACTACGTCGGCGAGGCCCAGGCGCTCGCCGGGAACGCGGACCAGGCGGCGAAGGCAACGGCGGCGTTCCTCGCTGCTCCCCAGATGCCGTCGCAGTACAGGAGCAAGGCCATGGTCCGCCAGGGGTCGCTGCAGCAGCAGAAAGGGAAGCAGGCCGAGGCCATCGGCATATGGGACGAGCTGATGCGGAAACAACCGGGAGATCCCGAGCTCCTTTCCGACATCCTGATGACCTGCGGCAGGCTCAGGATCGAATGCCCCCGCATCGCGCAGACCTCTGCGGGCGTGGTCGAGGCAGGCGATGGCAAGCGCTTCGCCATGTTGAACGTCGGACTGGGCAGGTACTATCTCTCGAGGAAGGATACGGCGAAGGCCGTCTCCTATCTTGAGGCGGGGAGGGACAAGGGGAACAAGAACAAGATCGAGTCCAACGACCCGGTGATGCTCGTGGACCTGTCCGATGCCTATTACCGAACGAAGAAGTTCTCCGAGGCCCTGGAGATCTACTTTGAGATGAGCAAGCAGTTCCCCGAAGTGCGCCAGATCCAGGAGGCACTGCAGGGTATCTACTCCATGGAGCACAAGAGCGCCGGGGATGTGAAGATCAATTAGTTTTTTACTGCAGAGATCGCAGAGCCCGCAGAGAAGGCCAAAGAACGGCTGAAGACACGTATCGACATGGGCGGGGAAGGGTTTAATTGCTTTTTAAACAGGATAGATTTTTTCTCGATTTTTCTCCGCGTCCTCCGCGTGCTCTGCGGTGAACGCCTTGATTTGATATGAGTGCCATATTGAGGAGGGAACTATGAAACGGACGCTGATGGTTCTGATACTGGTCATGACCCTTGCCGTACTGGTGACGGCCCCTGCCGGGGCGGCTCCCAAGAAGGACGGCAGGCCCGACGGCGGCTCCCTGAGCTACGGGGAATACGGCCGGCCGGCCACACTCGATCCCATCACGAGCAATGAGATGATCTCGCTCCGCATCACCGAACTGATTTTCAACGGTCTTGTGGGCATTAACGAGAAGCAGGAGATCGTGCCCGAGCTGGCGGAGCGGTGGGAGTCCTCTAAGGACGGCCGGACCTACACCTTCTTCCTCCGGAAGGACGTGACCTGGCATCCGAAGGAGGGTGAGACCGCGCCAAAGCCGTTCACGGCCGACGACGTGGTGTTCACCTACAAGGTCATGATGCACCCCAAGACCATCACGCCCCTCAAGGTGCGGTACGAGTTCATCGACACGATCGAGAAGGTAGACGACGCAACCGTGAAGTTCACGCTCAAGCGGCCCATCCTGAACGCCTTGGCCAAGTTCAGCTTCAAGATCATCCCGAAGCACGGTCCGGCGAACCAGCAGTTCCTGACGCGGGACGATCCCTTCGTGCAGCACCCCATCGGGACCGGTCCTTATCTGTTCAAGGCCGTTACGCCCGAGCGGGAGATCGTTCTTGCCGCCAATGAAAACTACTTCAAGGGACGGCCCCACATCAACCAGTTCGCGGAGAAGCCCTTTGCCGACCAGAACATCATGACCCAGGCGCTCATGTTCAACGCCATCGACATGATCGTGCTGGTGAACCCGCGGGACATCCCTGAGATCCAGGGCGACAAGCGGTTCGTGTTGAAGCCCTACAACGCGCTGTCCTATTCCTTCTTCGGCTACAACGTTCGGAACCCCTTCCTTGCCGACAAGCGCGTGCGCCAGGCCTTCACCCATGCGGTGAACCGGCAGGAGATGCTCGATTCGTTCTTCAACGGCCAGGGGACCATCATCTCCGGGCCTTTCGCACCGGGCAGCTGGGCCTATAACCTGGACGTACAACCGGCGGCCTTCGACGCCCAGAAATCCATTGCCCTGCTGCGGGAGGCGGGGTTCACCCGGGGCGCCGACGGATTCATGCAGAAGGACGGCAAGAAGCTCGCCCTGTCGCTCAAGGTGCCTATCGAGAAGGAAAGCGAGGCCGTGAAGCGCGTGGTGCTGGCCTTCAAGAACTACCTCAAGAACATCGGCGCCGACATCAACGTGGAGTTCAAGGAATGGCAGGCCTGGAAGGAGGACGTGTTCCTGGAGCATGACTTCGACATCATCTTCGCGTCGTGGGTCTTCGACGACTCTGCGGACATCTCGTCGCTCTTCCATTCAGGCGAGATCGGACCCTGGAAGAACAACTTCGGCGGGTATGCCAACCCTGAGGTGGACGGCCTGATCAACGAGAGCAAGCTCACGCTGGACCACGAGAAGCGGCGCACCATCAACCGGAAGCTTCATGCGCTGCTCGCCGAGGAGACCCCCTACACCTTCCTCTGGACGCTGACGAACTATGCGGCGTACCGGGACAAGGTCCGGCGCGTGGCCATCCATCCCTACAAGTTCTTCTCCTTTGCCGACGAGTGGTTCATTGAGACAAAGGACCAGAAGTAGGAGCAGGTCAAAGGTTCAAGGTTTAACATTCAACGTTGACGACTTGCGGATCGAAAAAACCAGCCAGCCACAGAGAACACAGTGAGAACGGAGACAAGATTCGCGCCGTGGCCCCTGGGTCCTCTGTGGCAGCTTTTTTATTACGATGAAATTCACCGCTATACGGCCCATAGCCCTTGTTCTTTCTCGCGAACTGCTGATAACCGGCCTGCTCCTCCTGGGCGTGAGCTTTGTCGTGTTTATCATCCTCTTTTTCTCGCCGGGCGACCCGTTCAGCGTCCTGCTGGAGGGTCAGATGCCCACCGATTCGGCGCGGGCAGGGATCCGTGAGGCAATGGGCATGCAGAAATCGTGGTACGGTCAGTATCTCGCGTGGCTCGGGAACATGCTGCGCGGGGACTTCGGCAACTCCATCCGGACGGGCCTGCCGGTGTTAAAGGAGGTCTTGCGCACAGGCCTGAACACCGTGCTCCTGACCATCGGCTCCCTGATCATCACCCTGGCACTCGCCGTGCCCATCGCGCTCTCCTCCGCCAGACGCGGCATGACGCGGCTCACCTGGCCTCTTACCATTGGCGCCTACATCATTTCGGCCCTGCCGGTCTTCTGGCTGGGCTACATCGTCATCTACTTCTTCACCCACAAGCTCGGGCTCTTCCCTATGGCCTTCGGGTTCGCGACAGGCGGCCAGAAATGGCTGTACGCGCTGCTGCCCATCTTCGTGCTGGGGCTCGGGAACGGGACCATCAGCGAGGTCATCCGGTCGCTCCGCGAGGAGATGGCGAGGGTGCTGGACGAGGACTACATCCGCACGGCCCGCGCCAAGGGCGCATCGGTCATGGCGCATGCTTTCAAGGAAGGGCTGCTCATTCCGGTGACCGAGATCATCGCTGCCAAGATCCCGTTCATCCTCGGCGGCGCGGTCATCGTGGAGCAGGTGTTCAACTGGCCGGGAATGGGCAGGATGGCGTGGCAGGCCGCGCAGGACCGTGACTTCCCGGTCATCATGGGCATCGCCATCCTCGCCGCGGTCTTCGTGCGCCTCGGCAGCCTGTTCCAGAGCGTGGTGTACGTGGCCGTGAACCCGAGGGCGTCGAAGGAATGACTCGATTGCGGAGTGTGGAGTGCGGAATGCGGAATGAACGGCCGTCATTCCCGCGGAAGCGGGAATCCAGGGTCTAATCTATGAACTAAATAAATACGCTAATAGTGTGTGTAATGATGACAGCAGTGAGCATGTTGTCTTGCATGAAAGAAAATGCAAGCCTGCCACCATCCGCCGTGGTGCGTAACTACTGCAATTTGGATGCTGAGGGTGCGCGACTCGGCGGGTCCACTGCAAGCGATAGCAAGCAGAGGTCAATATGGGAGCTGGTTACCTGGGAGGATGAACCGGGCTGGGATTCTGTCGTAGCTATTACAGGTTTTCGTCTGCTCGATGCTCGCGAAGAAAAGGATTCTGCAGTAGTGCGGGTGCAGTACGACGTGCTGGGCGACATAGCTGGTTCGCGTATTACCGTTGCAGACCGCAATAATCCTTCTGATCCTATTTTGAAATCATGGCAGACAACCGACTTTCATCTAAAGCGAACTCCAAAAGGGTGGCGCATAGCCAGTCCTGTGATGAAACCTCATCCTGTAGCACCAGTCATTATTTCTCATTTGGAAGGGCTGCTTGCATCTGAGTCAGGACCTGGAGAAAGATATGATGATCTGGTCAAGACGTTACGTGTCCTTAAGACGCGCTCGACGGTGACGATGTCCACACAGACAATGAAATGAAATCCTACACCCAAATATCCGGTGAGATCGGCGAGTTCTCGGACCTGCCGTTCTGGAAAAAGGCGGACGCCATAGACCTGGCCTACGTGAGCTACGGCCTGTTCGTGGTGACCCTGGTCGTCCTGTCCTATATTCTCGGCGCGTTCAATCTCCTGCCGCGCGACCCGCAGGACATCGACCTGGAGCTCATGATGGCGCCACCGCTGACGACAGGGCATCTCCTCGGCACGGACTTCATGGGCAGGGACATGTTCTCGCGCCTCATCGTGGGCATCCAGGCCTACTTCCTGCCGGGATTGCTCGCCATCTTCATCGCGCTCTTCTTCGGTACGGTGCTCGGCGTGCTGGCGGGCTACCGGGGCGGGAAGTGGGATACGGCCATCACCTATTTCACCAATCTCGTTGATTCCTTTCCGAGGCTCGTGCTCATCCTGCTCGTCATCGCGGCGTTCAAGCCGGATATCTACTACATCATGCTGGTCGTGGGCATCACGAACGTGCCTGCGGTCGCATCGCACATCAAGGGAAAGATCCTGTTCCTGAAGCAGAAGAACTTCATCGAGGCGGACATCGCGCTCGGCCTTCCTACGAGAACCATCATCCTGAAACATATACTGTGGCACAACTGCCGCTCCATCCTGATCATCCAGGCGACGCTCGGCATGGGCGAGGCCATCCTGATGGAAACATCGCTTTCCTACCTCGGCTTCGGCGTACAGGAGCCGAGCCCGTCCTGGGGCAACATGGTCCAGGCAGGGGCGAACTACTTCATGAAAGGGCAGTTCTGGCCGTCCACCGCTCCGTCCCTCGCCATCCTGTTCACGATCCTCGGGTTCCACCTCCTTGGCGACGGGTTGAATAATATTCTCGAAGGCAAGAGGAGCAAATGATGAAGGCGCCGATCCTCAAAATAGAGGACCTTCGGACCTACTTCTACTCGAAGAGCAAACAGGCCTTCATTCGCTCGGTTGACGGCGTGAGCCTCAAGATAACAAAGGGCGAGACGCTCGGCGTGGTGGGAGAGAGCGGCAGCGGCAAGAGCATCACGGCGCTCTCGATCATGGGCCTGGTCACTGCAGGCCCGGGCATCATCACCGGCAAGATCGGGTTCAAGTCAGACCGCGTCCAGAAGAACATCCTGCAGGACCTCGATGATTACGTAACGCTCACGAAGGAAAGAGGGAGGATCATGGGCGTGCAGAAGGACGAAGAGGGCTGGCAGGAGGTTTCCGAGCGGCGCATGTCCAAGGTCCGGGGCAAGGAGATCTCGATGATCTTCCAGAACCCCAGGCAGTCCATGAACCCATTCATGACCGTGGGCAGGCAGATCACCGAGGCCATCCAGCTCCATACGCCCATCAAAGGGGAAGCGGCGGCCAAGGAGCGCGCCATTGAATGGCTCGACCGGGTGAAGATCGACAGCCCTCGGCTCCGGTTCGATAACCATCCCTACGGCCTGTCGGGCGGCATGTGCCAACGGGCCATGATCGCCATGGCGCTTTCCTGCGAGCCGTCGCTCCTGATCGCCGATGAGCCGACAACGGGTCTCGACGCGACCATCCAGTCCAAGATCGCGGACCTGCTGGTGGAGCTGAAGGCCGAGCTCGGCATCACGACCATGCTGATCAGCCATGATATCAGCATCATCTCCCGGCTGTCGGACGCGGTCGCGGTGATGTACGGCGGGACCGTGGTCGAGACCGGCCCGGCCAGGGACCTCCTTGCGAAGGGTGAGGACAGAAAACATCCCTACACGTCGGCGTTGCTCACGTCCATCCCGAGCGCCGAGAACATCAAGGGGAAGGGTCATCTCCAGGCCATCGAAGGAGATGTACTCGATACCGTCAACATCCCGGCGGGATGCCGGTTCTACGGCCGGTGCAACAGGGTGACGGACAAGATACGGGAGAGATGTGAGCGTCAGGAGCCGGACCTGCGCGAGATCGGGCCGGGGCACAAGGCGCGGTGCTGGCTGTATTTTGAGTAAAGAGATGCGCCACAGAAGCACAGAGAGCACAGAGAAATACAATAGGATCTTAGACACAGAAGTGCCGGATAAGAAGCATGGATATTCAGTGATAACGTCATGATCATGCTACTTCAGGGTTTTTCATCCGCCCTTATCTGTGTCAAAGACCTTAGATGTCCTCTGTGTCTCTGAGCCTCTGTGGCAGAAGTAAAGGAATTATGCCCAAGACCATTCTCGAAGTCATCGATCTGAAGAAGCACTTCGCCCAACCGAAGGGGCTGTTCTCCTTCGGCGAGCGGCAGCGGTCCATCCCTGCGGTGGACGGGGCGAGCTTCTACCTCAAGGAGAACGAGACCGTCGGGCTCGTGGGAGAGTCGGGCTGCGGCAAGACGACCATCGGCCGTACCATCCTGCGGCTCGAGAAGCCGACGTCGGGCAGGATCATCTTTGACAGAAAGGACATCACCGCGGCATCGACCGACGAGCTTCGGCAGCTCAGGGGAAAGATGCAGATGATCTTCCAGGACCTCGATGCGGCGCTGAACCCGAAAATGCGCATCCGCGAGATCCTGAACGAGGCGATCACGGTGCACCACGAGATGACCGACGCGGAGGTGGAAAAGCGCATTGGTGAGCTCCTGGACCAGGTCAATCTCAAGAAGAGCAAGCTTTCCAACTTCCCCCATGAGCTGTCGGGAGGCGAGAAGCGGCGGGTAGGTATAGCGCGAGTGCTGTCCGTGGGCGCGCAGTTCCTTGTGGCTGATGAGCCGACCAGCGCGCTGGACGTCTCGATCCAGGCGCAGGTCGTGAATCTGCTCCGGGACCTCCAGAAGCAGCTTGGGCTTTCCTATCTGTTCATCTCCCACGACCTTCGGGTCGTTGAGCTCATGAGCCACAAGGTGGCGGTCATGTACCTGGGCAAGATCGTGGAGATGGGGCTGTCCGGTCGCATCGCGCACAAGGCAAGCCACCCCTACACGCATATCCTGTGGTCATCGCTGGTCGAGAAGCAGAGCAGGGAGGCAGGCAGCAAAGCTAGAAGCGTCCGAGTAGGTCGGTGGGGAGTGTTCGACTTCGAGCGGCCGCTCGAGGGCTGCCGGTTCGCCCCGCGCTGCCCGGTCTATGAGTCCCGGGGCAGGCCCGAAGTCTGCATCAACCCCGCCACGGAGCCCCGGCTCCGCGAGATCGCAGACGGACATCAGGTCGCGTGCCATTTTCCCCTGTAACCGATCTGTTTCCGCGAGCTGACCGCAGACGCCGACGGCGCACAGATCGCAGCAACAAACTGTTTTTCTCCTCATTCGTACCTTGGCCCCTGACTGGCTGACCGAGTTCGACGATATGTGCGGCAGGACAGCGGATGCGCGGTCTCTGACCGTGGACGAACTGACACGGCTTGTGTCCCGGTGCAAGGCGCGCAAGCCCCGGATCGAGAAGCTCCGCGAGCGGAGAGGAAGATCTTCCTGAAACGCCTCCCGATGTGCGGGGAACATGTCCGGTATGTGCTGGAATCAGAGGAAGGAGGAACGTAGACCCGGTCTGTCAATGTCTGGCTCCCTACGATGCGATCATGACTCCCACCGGCCTGTTCAAACCCATACCTGCCCTGACCGCCCAACAGGTGAAGGTCCTGCTCAGGGAGAAAGACCCGGGCGCGTATAATC
>JAAXXJ010000218.1 GCA_013334545.1 Nitrospirota bacterium
GGTCTTCCCGGCCATGGTTACCCAGATGATATCCGTCGGCGAGGCTACCGGCGCCCTGGACAACATGCTCAACAAGATAGCGGACTTCTACGATGAAGAGGTGGACTCGGCCGTGGCGGCCCTCACATCCATGCTGGAACCGATGCTCATGATCTTCCTCGGCACTACCGTCGGTTTCGTTATTATCGCCATGTATATGCCCATATTCCAGATGGGTTCAGCCGTGGGTAAATAGCGCTGGTGAAACAGGAATTTTCGAAAGAAGAATATCTTGCCAGATTAAAATGGTTGATGCTGGGCAGGCTGGTGCTTGCGACGTTCCTGCTCGGCAGCCTTGTCTTCTTTCAGTATCGTTACCGCATCTATCATTTCCCGGCAGTCTATCTCGTTTATTTCTCCATCGCCGTCTATACGATCACTGGCATCCATTGGTATCTCATCAAACGTTTCACCAACCTGCCGGTCCTCGCGTACATCCAGGTCAGCGGCGATATTGCACTGATCACGTGGCTCGTTTCGCTGACCGGAGGCATTGACAGCGGCTTCTCGCTCCTCTACCACGTCACTATCATAGCGGCCAGCATCATCCTGTATCGGCGGGGCGGCTATCTTTCCGCATCGCTTGCCAGCATCCTGTATGGCAGCATGCTGGACATGCAGTACTACAACATCCTGGGCTTCACGCGAAGCCAGAACTTCACTCCCTTCCAGGTCCTGTATCTCCTGTTCGTTAATATCCTCTCCTTTTATCTCGTGGCGCTCCTGAGCAGTTATCTTTCCGAGCGCCTTCGGAAGACCCGACAGGAGCTGCAGGAAAAAAGCATGGATTTCGACGACCTCCGGGTCATCCAGGACCATATTCTCCGAAGTGTGGGCAGCGGCATCGTCACGATGAACATGACCGGCGATATCACCTCATGGAACAATGCGGCCGAGATGATCACCGGCTACCGGTTCGAGGAGGCCCGCGATAAATGGAAATCGATATTCGGTGACGGCATCAAAGGGCTCTTCGGGCACACGGACGACCTGAAGGGGCGTCCGGTGCGGTTCGAAGGACAGATCGTCAAACGGGACGGCAATAATGCGATCCTTGGCTTCACCGCGTCGCTCCTCAAGGACGACCGGGATGACGTCCGCGGCATCATCCTTACGTTCCAGGACATCACCCGGCTGATCGAGATGGAAGACCAGATGCGCCGGCAGGAGCGGCTTGCGACGGTAGGGAGCCTCGCAGCCGGCATCGCGCACGAGATCCGCAATCCCCTTGCATCCCTCAGCGGCTCGATCCAGATGCTTCAGGAAGAGCTCGACCTGAAAGGGGACCAAAAGCACCTCATGGACATCGTCCTTCGGGAAACGGACCGGCTGAACACGATCATCACCGAGTTCCTGGATTACGCTCGGCCCCGATCGAACCAGCGGGAACGATTGGCCCTCGATGCTGTCGTGAATGAGACGATCGAGCTCTTCAAGAACAGCAGGATCTTCCGTGCCGGGATCTCGATACGCTGTGAGGTCGCACCAAACTTGGCCGTCACCGGAGATCCGCAGCGTCTTCGCCAGGTGTTCTGGAACCTCCTCATCAATGCCGCTCAGGCGATCAACGATGGAGGGTCCATAGTCCTCTCAGCTGCCCCCGGGATCGATGACCGGTCAGATGAGGTTATCATATGTGTCTCGGACACCGGAATCGGGATCGCAAATGAGCATCTCGAGAACATCTTTGACCCCTTTTTCACTACCAAGACCGATGGGACGGGCCTCGGTCTTGCCATTGTCTATCGGATCATCGAGGACCTCGGAGGGTCGATCGATGTGAAGAGCGAGCCTGGCAAGGGGACGATATTCACCATCCGGCTGCCGTTCGAGGAAGTACTGGCACCGGCAGCCTCAAATGCAGGGCTGCCATTCCCGGGGAGATAAGGATCGGACCATGAACACGTTGAACAGGATACTCATCGTTGATGATGAACAAAGCATGCGGGAGCTGCTCTCGATCATGCTTCGCAAGGAGGGCTATGAGGTGGTCACTGCCGATAACGGCGCGAAGGCCCTCAAGGCCGTCCAGAGCGACATCTTCGACCTCGTCATCACTGATCTGAAGATGCCGCAGATGGACGGCATGACGCTCCTCAAGGAGGTCAAAGAGTCGTCACCGGACACCATCGTGATCATCGTCACGGCATTCGGGACCACGGAAGGAGCCGAGAAGGCGCGGCTCCTCGGGGCCTACGATTATATCGGCAAACCGTTCAATAATGACGAGATCAAGCTGGTTATCCAGAACGCCCTTGAAAAAGGTCACCTGCGGAAAGAGAACATCCTTCTCAAGCGCGAGATCGAATCGCGCACGGGTTTCGAGAACTTCATCGGGAAAAGCGAGCCCATGCAGAGGATCTTCTCGCTCATCCGCCAGGTCGCCGACACGAAGAGCACAGTCCTCATCACGGGTGAAAGCGGCACAGGCAAGGAGCTGGTCGCCCGGGCGCTGCATGCACAGGGCTCACGAAATGCCCGACCGTTCGTCACGGTCAACTGCGGTGCCCTGCCGGAAACCCTGTTGGAGAGCGAGCTCTTTGGTTACATGAAGGGATCGTTCACCGGAGCTGCTGCGAACAAGCAAGGCCTGTTCGAAACAGCCAACGGCGGTACGATCTTCCTGGACGAGATCAGCACCATGACGCCGGCGCTTCAAGTCAAATTGCTGAGGGTCCTCCAGGAGCGGGAATTCAAGCGGGTCGGAGGTACGGCAGATATCAAGGTTGATGTCCGCGTCATTGCGGCGACCAACCGGGACCTTCTCGCCGATGTGAACAAGGGCCTTTTCCGCGAGGACCTCTTCTACCGTCTCAACGTCATGCCGATCCATCTGCCGCCTCTTCGGGAGAGGAAAGATGACATTCCGCTCCTGATCAACTATTTCCTGAAAAAATCCTCCTCAGGTCGCGAACCCAAGAAGATCTCTTCCGAAGCCATGAACCGGCTCGTGAGTCACCGATGGCCCGGCAACGTCCGGGAGCTCGAGAATACCGTCGAGAGGTTGAACATCCTCGCGTCGGGTGATACGATCATGATTGAACATATTCCTGATAGCATAACATCGATCGCTCCCAGTCCAGAACTCATTCCTTTCGACATCCCGGAGTCGGGGATCGACCTCGAAAGCCTGCTCCAGAACGCGGAGCGAACAATGCTGTACAAGGCCCTGGACAAGGCAAACGGCGTTAAGACTGACGCGGCAAAGCTGCTGGGGCTTTCTTTCCGGTCATTCCGGCACCGCCTCCAGAAATACGAGCAATCCTCCTAAGTTCCTCTAACTACAGAGTTTATTATTGCAAATCCGGTGTAATTCCGATAGAATTGAAAGTCCCTGCAGCAATCTGCAGGAAATCTTCGATTCTCAGCGTAGTGTGTTTATCCTGATCGCTCGCTGACACCGCGGCAGGCTGCGGGGGCAAGCGTTCGATCCCGGTTTCATCTCCTATGGCATACGAGAACATACGGGACTTCATAGCGATCCTGGAGCAGCAGGGCGAGCTCGTCCGCATCAAGACCGAGGTTGACGCCGTGCTTGAGATCGCGGAGATAACGGACCGGATCTCCAAGGAACAGGGAGCAGCGAACAGGGCCCTGCTGTTCGAGCGCGTGAAGGGATCGCAATTTCCCGTTCTCACCAACGCCTTCGGGTCCATGAAACGCATGTGCCTCGCCCTGGAGGTCCAGAGCCTTGATGACATCGGCCAGAGGGTCCGAGAGATCGTAGACCCGGCCAACCTCTTTCCAAAGCCTGGCGCCGGCATCATGGACAAGCTCCAGATGCTCCCGAAGCTCGCCGAGCTTTCGAACTTCTTCCCGAAGACCGTGAAAAAGGCCCCGTGCCAGGAGGTCGTCCTCACCGGTGATCAGGTCGACCTGGCAACAATCCCCGTGCTCCAGTGCTGGCCTGGAGACGGCGGCAGGTTCATCACGCTGCCCATGGTCTGCACGGTCGACCCGGCGACGAAGATCACCAACGTGGGAATGTACCGCATGCAGGTATTCGATCACCAGACCACAGGCATGCATTGGCACAAACATAAGGATGGCGCCCGCCATTACCAGCATTACGAAGCTGCGGGGAAGCGGATGGAGGTGGCCGTTGCGATCGGCGGTGATCCTGCCATCATTTACGCCTCGACAGCGCCGCTGCCGCCGGCCATTGGTGAATATGTGTTCGCGGGATTCCTCCGGCAGCAGTCCCTGGAGGTCGTTCAGTGCAGGACCATAGATGTCCGGGTGCCTGCACAGGCCGAGTTTGTCCTGGAGGGGTTCGTCGATCCGGGAGAACGGAGACGGGAAGGGCCGTTCGGTGACCATACCGGATACTACTCGGAGGCCGACGACTATCCCGTGTTCCATATTACGGCTGTCACGCGCCGGAAGGACGCCATCTACCCGGCCACTCTCGTGGGACGTCCGCCCCAAGAGGATGCCTATCTGGGCAAGGCGACAGAGCGCATTTTCCTGCCGCTGCTGCAGATGGTTGCCCCTGATATCCTTGACATGGACATGCCTGTCGAGGGCGTGTTCCATAACAATGTCATCGTCAAGATCCGCAAAAGGTATGCCGGCCATGGGAAGAAAGTGCTCCACACAATTTGGGGAACAGGCATGCTGATGCTGTCCAAGTTCGTCATCGTTTGCGATGAGGATGTCAACATCCACGACTACTCCGAGGTGACCTGGAAAGTCATGAACCACGTTGACCCGCAGCGGGACGTGGTCATCACCGACGGACCGCTCGACATCCTCGATCATTCCTGTCCGCAGATCGGCTTCGGCGGCAAGATGGGCATCGATGCTACACGCAAAGGACCGGGAGAGGGTTTTGCCCGGCCATGGCCGGACGAGATAACGATGGACCCTGGTGTGCGCAAGCGCGTGGAAGAGCGCTGGAAGGAATACGGGTTCTAGCGATCTGACCTATCGCGGGACCGCTCCTTTCTGCATCTACCTCGCCCGTGATGGAAGCTCCGCGACCCGCGACCTGCAACGCTGACTCCTATGTTATGGATCATCTCCTTCTTGAGTGGGCGAAAAGCTCGTTGATATCAACCAAAACAGCACGATTCTAGTTATTTTGCCTGGTTACTTGTGGATTTTTGCACATTCCGTTCGCGTCCTGAATGAAATTTCTGACCCGTCTAAGGCCACGTCCGCTCGCCCGCGCAAACTCGGCCTACGGCCTCAGACATGCGCGTTCGCCCTGAGGGACGCTGCCTTAGGCCAAGACGGGTGCCCAGAAATTTCACCTGCACCCAGCGATGACGAGTGCGATAGCGCGAGTGCAGGGTGTAGGGCCGCTCCCGGGACGTGCGGGGTTGGGGGTTAAACCCATGCGAAAATCTAGGCAGGCGACCGAGTACGAGGGTGAAGCATTTCGGATGTCTGAGCCCGCAGGGCGAGTTTCCGAAATGTACCGAGGACGACCGAGCATGCCGTAAAGGATTTTCGCCGGGTGCCCTTCTTGGGTCACCTTTCTTGGGCACACAAGAAAGG
>JAAXXJ010000219.1 GCA_013334545.1 Nitrospirota bacterium
GTGAGGTGATCCACCAGGTGGAACTCCGGATCCAGCTGATGACCCAGCCCTTCCAGGGTGATCAGGGCCTTGAACAGCAGGGTCAGGTCGGGCGGCAGGGACAGGTTGTTGTCCCGCATGACCGCGGTGATCTCGGACAGGAGGAAGCCCACCGACGTGACCCTGGCCGACTGGGACTGGCTGTTCAACATCAACCTCCAGGCCTATCGGAAGCTGGAGGAAACGCTGGCATCCCTCCGCCAGGCGGGCAGGCTCTTCCCGGAATACCGCTACACCTTCAGCGAATGGCTGTTCCTGCTCAAGAAGACCTTCATGCGCACCCGGTTCCAGGTACCTCCCGACGACGAGGGCGGCGTCCAGGTCCTGGGGCTCGAGGAAAGCACGGGCCGGCCGTGGGAGGAGATATACCTGGGCGGGTTGATCGACGGCAAGTTTCCCCAGCGCCTGCCCCAGAACATCTTCCTGCCCGAGTCCTTCCTGGAGCCTCTCGGTGTGCGCACGCTCAATACCGCCCGCCAGAACGCTGCCTATCATTTCTACCGTCACCTGCTCTCGGCCCCCCGGGTGACGCTCACCTGCCCAGCAGTGGTCGGCGACAAGCCGGTCGTGCCCTCGCCGTTCCTGGCCGAACTCGCACCCCTTCGCCTGGCACAGCTGCTGGAGGAAGATAAGGACGTCCAGTTCGATCTGCAAGTACAGGACAGCCGCAGCATGCCGGAGCTTGCAAAATCCATCAGCCTCGTGCGCGACCCTGCGGTCCTCACTATGGTCCTGAACGGCGACCAGGAGGGCATGGCAGCCGTCCGGGCGGCCCTTGAACGACCGCCGGAGGCAGGTCCCGGGGCCATTGCCCCGCAGGACCGGACCGAGTTCTCCGTGACGGAGCTGGACGATTACCTCGCATGCCCCTACGATTATTACGTGAAGCACCGGCTCAAAATCGCCCCGCTCGAGGAGGTGTCCGAGGACATCTCGGCCCTCGACAGGGGAAGCAAGGTGCATTCGATCCTGAGAAGGTTCTACGAAGAGTGGAAGGGGCCGGTGACGGCAGCGGACCGGGAACGGGGCCGAGAGCTCCTCGCCTCGCTCGCCGAGGGCGAGTTCGGCCGGGAGGCAGACACCTTCCGGAACCGGCGGGAAAAGGAACTGTTCGTCACGGTCATGGCGGAGCGGTTCCTTAACGCGGAGGAAGCGTTCTGGAAGCAGGGTTTCCGGCCAGCGTACCTCGAACAGAAGATCGAGTCCTTCACGCTCACCCTCTCCGACGGCACCGTGGTCGAGCTCCACGGCAAGATCGACCGGATCGACGTTGACGAGAACGGCCACTTCATCGTGGTGGACTACAAGACCGGGAACTATCCGGGACCCGTGAAAGGCATGGAGCAGAAGATATTCCAGCTGCCCGTCTACGCCGTCATGGCCCGGCAGGCCATTGCAGGCACCGGTCCCGCGCTCAAGGTCCCCATCGGCCTCGCGTACTATGGCCTCAAGGGCGGCACCGGCGCCGGCGCCCGGGATGTCGTGCTGTATAACAAGGACGTACGGAGCGACCACCCCGCTGCAAAACCCCAGACCAGCCCCAAGAGCACTGAGGAGTTCGAAGCCATCCTGACGCGCAGCAGGGACAAGGCAAGGCAGGCGATCGAGGGCATCCGTGCGGGCCTGTTCCCCAACCTACCGCTCAACGCGGACAGGTGCCGCTATTGTCCGAACGATATGCTGTGCGATGCGAAGGAGCAGGACGAGGATTGATGGATACCACGGGACCTGATACCAACCGCTCGGTCCACCTCTCGGCCTCGGCCGGATCAGGGAAGACGCGCGCGCTGAAGGAACGCTACCTTGAGCTCCTCGACGAACTCGATGTCCGCGGCCTGAGCATCGACCAGGCCGTCGCCATCACCTTCACGGACAAGGCGGCGGCCGAGATCAAGGAACGGGTCATGACATCCCTGCGGGAGCCCATGCTGAAGAAGATCATCCGGGGCAGCCAGGACCTCCGCATCTCCACGATACACTCTTTCTGCATGAACCTCCTGAAACGCTACCCCCTCGAGGCCGGCCTTCCGCCGGACTTCGGCATCCTCGACGAGCGGGACAAGGCGTACGAGGTCCAACAGGCCATCGAAGCGTCACTGGAGGAGATGGACCGGGATCCCGCGGTCATGGCTCCCCTCGGAAGGGCCTCCGCCGGGGAAGTGATCGCCGATGTCGAGTTCCTGCTTTCGATCAGGAGCAGGCTCAAGCGCATGGAGATCGACGCGGGCGGGCCCGATGGCCTCCTCGGCGCGGTCCGGTCCGGGATGGGCGTGGACGCTGCGGGGAAGGAGCTTGCGGCGCTCCTCGCCGGGACGGAATGGCGTGCTGCGTTCGAGCGCGTCGCCGCCCTGATCAATGAGATCTGCGGGGACCCCGTCGAAGGCAGGGCTGAGGAACACCTCCTGCTCGCCAATACGCGCGACGCGGACAATGCCTACCAGGTGAGCGAGCGCCTGGCAGATCTATTCCTCACGCAAAAAGGCGCCCGCCGTGCGAATCCCGCGATTCCAAAAGGCAAGCGTACGCCAAAGGTCTATGACCCCTATAAAGAAGCGTACCGGACCGCCCAGGACCTGTTCATCCGTTTTCGCGAGCGCCATGCCCTGCTCAGCGCGGGCAGCGCGTCGATCTCGCTCCTCCGCCTGTTCCAGCGCGCAGAGGGCCTTTACCAGGACGCCAAGCTCCGGGAGGGCCTCCTGGACTTCGACGACCTTGAGATCTATGCCTACCGTCTGCTCCGGTCGCAGGAGTCGCCGGACGTCCTTTACTGGCTCGACCGGAAGATCCTCCATTTCCTCGTCGATGAGTTCCAGGACACAAGCGACATCCAATGGGCGATCCTGGACCGCCTGACCGAGGAAATCTTTGCAGGCCAGGGAGCTGACAAGGGCATGCCCCCCACCCTGTTCGTGGTCGGCGACAGGAAGCAGTCCATCTACCGCTTCCGCGAGGCGAACTACCGGCTCATCGATACGATCCGAAAAAAGATGGAGCGGCTGCCCGAAGCCTTGCGCGAGATCAGGACGCTGGACCGGAACTTCCGCTCCGCCCCCGAGGTCGTCGGCGCCGTGAACAAAGTGTTCGGGACGCTCTGGAAGGATGACTATCAGCCATCGGAGGCTGCACGCTCGAGCCATGAGGGCAGCGTACGGCTCATCGAGGTCCTGCCTATGCGGCAGGGCGAGGGCGGACCTGAAGGCCTGACGGAAGCAGAGGCGCTGGCAAAGGAGATCTTACGGACCGTCAATGCCGGCACCCTGATCCGCGTGCGCGCTGGGGACACCTGGACGGAGCGGCCTGTCCAGTTCGGCGATTGCGCGGTCCTGCTCCAGTCCCGGACAAAGCTCAAGGAGTACGAGGCAGCGCTGCTGGCCCAGGGGGTCCGCTTCCGTGTGATCGGCGGGATCGGCTTCTATGAAGAGAACGAGGTCCAGGCGATCATGAGCGTGCTGTTCTATCTCTGGAACCAGGACGACCGGCTGGCGCTTGCTGCAGCGCTCAAGTCGCTGCTTTTCGGCCTCGATGACCGGGACCTCTTTGCGCTCCTTCAGGAAGGCGGGAGCTTCGCCGAAGGGCTCCGCCTGTCCCGCCCGGACATCGCGGACACCCTGGAAGGATGGAGGACCCTCGCCGGCGTTGCCCCCCTCTCCCGCCTCATCCACCGCATCATCGGCGATACGGCCGCCTATGTCCGGTTCGGCAGGCGTTCTCCGCAGGCCGTCTTCAACCTTGACAAGCTGCTCGACACGGCGCGGGATTTCGACCGCCGGGGATTTACCACGCTCCAGGACTTCGTCGAATGGGTGAAGGGCATCAGCGGATCGGAGCAGCGCGAGGCAACGGCGGACATGAACCTGCCCGGGGACAAAAGCGCTGTCAGCATCATGACCGTGCACAAGGCGAAGGGGCTGGAATTCCCCGTGGTCTTCCTGCCGGGCATGAACCAGCAGCCCCGCTCGGTGACGCACGGTCCAGCCATCATCATCGAGGAAAATGAGGGACGGCTGCGGATGGCCTCGAAGGACAACAGCAGCCCCGCCTACACCGAGATGTGGGCCCGCGAAAAAGGCGAACTGCAGCAAGAGCATCAGCGTCTGCTCTATGTCGCCATGACAAGGGCCTGCGACCACCTGGTCATGATCGGGGCGCTGGCAGCAGCGGAGACGCCGGTGAATCAGAACACGTGGCTCCAGTATCTCCATGACGCGATCCCCGCCCTCGTCAGCCCCAAGAGCGGACCGGGAGCGAGAGGGCTCTGCTTCTCGTATCCGGACTGGCAGGCAGAACCGCTCATCGAGGCCATGCAGGGGCCGCTGCGTGCGGCGCAGGGTCCGCAGGAACAGCCGGTGGTGACGGACCCGGCAGCGGTCCTCGGGAACATCGCACCCCTCCCGGCATCGCATGTTGAACGATGGACAACGGCCACCGATCACCTGGCCCGGGAGAAGGAACTGGTCCTCGAACTGTCCGCAATGCGGGAAGGCCGGCCGGTGTCCCCCCTCACCCGGGGTAACATCAACCACCGGAGCCTCGAGGCATACGCGACAACAGGGAGCTTCGACCTCAGGTTGATCGCGAAGGAATTCCCCGAGATCATGGCCCTTGGGCCGGAAGAGCGCGAACGGTTCCTCGCTGATGTTGAGACGGTCCTCCGCGGCCTCATGGGCAGCGAAGAGCTGGCGTGGGTCTTCAAGCAGCAGCCGGGCGCGTATGCCGAGCTCCCGTTCCTGTACCGCAAGGGAAATGAGATCATCAGCGGCGTCATCGACCGCCTGGTCGTCAAGGAGGGGGCGGGGTATGTTATCGACTACAAGTCCATCGCCGTCGAGAGCGACGACGCCCTGCAAACAGGGATCGACCATTACCGACCCCAGATCAGGCTCTACTGCGAGGCGGCGAAGGAACTGTTCGGGCTGGCGTCGGTGGAGGGATACCTGCTGTTCCTGGACAGTCGCAGGCTGGCACTGACCGTGAAGGTGTAATAGGCCGTTTCCGCTGCGGCCTGTTCTCCGGTCAGGTCACTGAGATTGACCTTGTTGAAAAAAGTATCTCTTGCAGCCTAATTCGTCATCCCCGTGAAAACGGGGACCCAGTAACAGCCTGAAACGCCTGGATTCCCGCCTGCGCGGGAATGACGGAAGAGAGAGCGAAAATCATTTTTGGATCTTCCGGGTTTTGTGTGGGTAATATTCTGTCACTATTACTTTTTTGCATATCCCCTTCGCAGCCTGAACGAAATTTTGGACCGGTCTAAGGCCACGTCCGCTCGGCCGCGAAAACTCGGCCTCCGGCCTCAAACAGTTCACGTCCGCCCATCGGGACGCTTCCTTAGGCCAAGACCGGTGCCCCAAAATTTCGTAGGGCCGCTCCGGGGACATGCGGGATGTGGGGAAAAGCGTTTGAAGCCGTTGATCTCCACCCCATGCGAACATTCCCGGCATGTGACCGAGTCCGAGGGTTAAACATTTCAGACTGTTCGAGCCCGGAGAGTATCACC
>JAAXXJ010000520.1 GCA_013334545.1 Nitrospirota bacterium
CGCGAACGGCGTTTGGCACGGTGCGTTCCACTGCCTCATCTTTTTCCGCCAGGAGGGAAGGGAACTCGCCCTGTTCCAGAGACGGTCCCGGGAAAAAAAGATCGCGCCCGGACTGTTCGATGTAAGCGTCGGCGGGCACTATACCGCGGGGGAGGACGCCGCTGCCGCAGGCCCCCGGGAGATCCGGGAGGAACTGGGGCTCACGGTCCCGTTCTCATCACTGGTCCCGGTGGGACGCCGGGTCTTCGTGTACTGCTTCTTGCCAGGTGTTATTGAATACGAGTTCCAGGACGTTTTCCTGCTGCCGCTGGATGCCAGACCGGAGCGCCTTGTCCTTCAGCCCGGCGAGGTCGATGCCGTACTTCGGCTGGATATAGAAGAGGGCATCAGGCTGTTTTCCGGCAAAATGGCCGCGGCGAATGGAGTGCTCACGGCCGGAACGGGGGAAGAAGGCCTGACAACGGTCGACCCGGCCGAATTCGTCCCCTGCATCGACAGCTACTATCTGAAGCTCTTGATGCTCGCGCAACGCTATGCCCGGGGTGAACGCGACGCACTGGCGATATGACTTGACACGTTGCCGCGTTGCGATACAATTGATTTATCCTGAATATGATCATTGTAGCGGAGCGTTCATCCGACGGGTGAATTGCCTGTCAAGGAAAGATCAACCGTTATCCGATTTGATCATGTTCACATGCCGTTGTTTCGTTCGTTGGATGTCGCAGTATCCGCGACACATGAGCGCCTTCCGGATCATTGACTCTCACACAGACCTGCATGCCGCGGTATAGCAGAAGGGGGTATCCATGTCAGACCAGACCGAATCACGGCGCAATTTCATGGTAAGGGCGATCATCGGCATCGGCGCGTTCATCGGTGCGGCAATAGCCGTTCCGCTCGCCGGCTTCGGAATCCTGCCGGTCCTCCGGAAAAAGGAACCGGACTGGAGCGATGCCGGAACGCTGGCCGACCTCGCGGTGAACGAGCCGCAGGAGCGCCGTTTCTTCCAGACCGTCAAGACCGGATGGCAGGAGGAAAAGGTCGAACGCACCGTCTGGCTCGTGAAAAAGCCGGGCGGGAACGTGAGGGCATTCTCCCCCAATTGCCCTCATCTGGGGTGCGGCTACCGCTGGTTCAGCCAGGACAAACAGTTCAAATGCCCCTGCCATGCAAGCTTCTTCGATATTGACGGAAAGGTGATCGCCGGGCCCGCGCCCCGGTCGCTCGATACCATCGATACGAAGGTAGAGGACGGCAAGGTTTTGGTGAAGTTCGAGGTCTTCCAGGTGGGGACGACGAAGAAAGCGATAGCATAGCAACTGACACGGGGACAGGATAAATAGTTCCGAAGGTAAGAAGGCAGGAAGGATGGTGGTCTGAAGCGCTCATCTTTCCACCTTCGCCATAGATCACAGGAGGCACTATGCTGAAACGATTGATCGATTGGCTCGATGAACGCATCAAGGTCCGGGACCTCGGAAGGACCTTTGCCGACCGGCCCATCCCCGGCGGCTCGAGCTGGTTCTACGTGCTCGGTGCTTCGCTGATCTTCATTTTTTCCCTGCAGATGGCGACGGGCATATTCCTCGCCATGTACTATGCCCCGACGCCGGACCACGCCTATGCAAGTGTGAAGTTCATCCAGGAGGTCGCCCCCTTTGGAAGCTTTGTGCGCGGTTTGCACCACTGGGGAGCGAGCTTCATGATGGTCCTCGTGGCGCTCCATATGATCCGGGTCTTTACTTTCGGGTCG
>JAAXXJ010000220.1 GCA_013334545.1 Nitrospirota bacterium
AACATGGCCAGCGTCCTGTTGAAAAGGGTGCAGGACTTTACTTCGAGCAGCACATCATTCCCGTCCTTCCTGAGCAGGAAGTCGAAGCGGCTCCGGCCGATCGTATGCTCGGTCTTCACGATCTCCGCACCTTCAAGGCCGGGGATGTCGTGCTCCCGCAGGAGATGGGCTGCCACGGTGTTCGTGTGGTGAGTATGGAGCATGACCGGCATGCCGTCCCGCTCCACGGCAACGACCAGATAGGCAAGCTTGCGTTCCGGGGAGGGCGGGAACTTGGTGAGGTAGAGTCTCGTGCCGGGGAAGAGGAGCTCCCAGAGCCTGCCGGGGTTCGGGAGGTAGGCGCGGACCGTCCGGCCGTTGACAAGGCACTGGACAACGAAGCGGTTGGGTCGTGCAACGAAGACAGCGGTCAGGATATTGCGGAAACGATGCATGGACCATAGTACCTGAACCCGCTGCCGTTGTCACCAGGGGTAGCAGCTCGGAACGTTGTTGAAATTTTGAAGAAGATGACGGCCCTTGTAATTTCCCCCTTTCTATACTATGATTTTTTCAGACACGCCATGGGCACAAGGTGTTGCTGCAGGAACTCCGAATGGACCTCCTATGAATAACGAAGACAGCCCCCCCGAACGACCGGCCGAAGAGCTGGACGACCTGCGCAAACAGTTCGCCTCGCCGGCAGAGACGGGGCTTCGCGAGTCCGAGGCGAACTTCCGTCTGGTGGTGGAGAATGCCGGCGAAGGCATCCTGGTGGCGCAGGACGGCATGCTCAAGTTCGTCAATCCGAAGATGGAGGAGCTGACCGGGTATTCGGCCCGCGAACTTGCCGCGAGACCTTTCACGGAATTTCTCCATCCCGACGACCGGGACATGGTCGTGGAACACCATAAGAAACGCCTGCGGGGCCAGCTGGAAGCGAGCTACTCCTATGCGTTCCGGGTGATCTCCCGGAACGGGAGCATCAAATGGGTAGAAAACAAAGGCGCCCTGACCACCTGGGAGGGAAGGCCGGCGACCGTCAATTTTCTGAGCGACATCACGGACCGCATCACCGCCGAACGGGCGCTGCGGGAGTCCGAGGCCAAGTACCGGCTGGTGGTGGAGAACGCCGGTGAGGGCATCCTGGTGGCGCAGGACGGCATGCTGAAGTTCGTGAATCCCTGGATGCTGGCTGCAGGCGGCTATACGACCGAGGACCTGCTGGGCAAGCCGTTCCGGGAGCATGGGTTCCGGGATGTCATCGTCAAGCCTTACAAGACCATCGACCTGAGCCGTGTGCTGCATACCCTGATCCATGACGCAGCGGGCCGCTGAGCGACCGGGCCGCCCCGCGGCTCATTTCCGCGCCCGCACCCTGACCCCATCGCGGACCGTGTCATCGGGATGGACGATCACGAACGCGCCTTCCGGGACCCCCGACAGGATCTCCGCGGAAAGACCATTCCGGTGACCGACCGCGACCTCTCGCAGGTGAGCCCGCTTGTTCTCGACCGTGAAGAGGGCCCAGCCATCGCCCTTGCGGAAGAGCGCGCTGGCAGGGACCTGGAGCACGTCCTTTTCCTCCCAGATCACAAAGCTTGAGTCAAGTCGGTAGCCATCACCAAGGTTCTGCAGGACCCCGGCGGGCGACGTAAACTCGACGATGACGTTGACCCGCTGTTCTTCCACGCCCAGGCTCGATACCTTGGTGAATCCTGCAGGCTCAACGACCTGCACCTTGCCGGTAAGCGGCCTATCGCCCCCCCACCGTTCGAAGAGCACGGACGTTCCTTGCTTGAGCTTGACCGCGTCTGCGGAGAGCACCTCCACCTTAACTTCGAGGCTGTGCGGATTCCCGATGTCCAGCAGAGGCTCGCCGGCGCTCACCACGCCCTCGCTCTCGCGGTGGAGCTTCAGCACCTTCCCCCCGACGGGTGCGCGCATGACGACGGTTTCTGCGGCGCGTCCCTGGTTCTCGGCCGCAGAATAGCCAAGAGCGGTCCTGGCCCGCTCCAGATCCGCGTTTGCCGCAACCACCGCGGCATCGGCCGAGAGCCTGAGCGCTTCCGCCTTTTTCGCCTCGGCCAGCGCCTGATCAAGGTCGTCTTTCGCGATGTAACCGTCTTCCGCGAGCTTCGTCATCCGCGATCGCCGTTCACGCGCATACTCGTCATCGGCTGTTGCCGCGCGTGCTTTTTCCCGGGCGGCATCGAGGGCCGCCCGGGCCGCTGCGACAGCGGCCTCAGCCTCGGCGCGGCTGCGGGGATCCAGGACCGTGGAGCGGAGCGAATCAAGCAGTGCGACTTTCTGTCCTTTGCTCACGGTATCGCCAACCTCGAGCGCGATCCGGCGCAGATAACCGGAGACCGGGGCAGACACGACGAAGCGGTCCTTGACGCGTGTTCTGCCTTCCTCCTCCACGGTGACCCGGAACTGCCCGCGCCGGGCAGTTGCCTCGTCCACCGCAACGGGCTTCGGCAGGAAGCCATAGACCACGGCCGCGAGGACGATGACCCCGACCGAGATGATGAAGATGCGCCTGCGTGTTTGTGCGGTCATTCAGGAGCTCCTGGCGGACCCGTTGGCTATACGATGTGAAGCGTGAGACGATAGATTCACCGCATGTATTGCCATTATAGCATTGCGCGCGACCTATTCGAATTCCCCGTTATTGGGGTCATTCCCTCGTCTTCAGCACCGCCACCAGGTCAAGGTGGTCCAGCCGGTGGCGGACGATCAGGCTTGAGAAGGCCGCCGAGACCAGGACCACCGCCGCCGCGAGCGAATAGGTCGCGGGCAAGGTCACGGCCGGGATGCGGAAGAGGTCCGACGAGAGCGCGACTGCAACGTAGGTGCAGAGCCAGCGGCCGAGCACGAACCCTACGGGAAGGGCCGCAAGCGTCAGGATGGCCAACTCGCCCAGCAGGATGTAGGAGATCTCGCCGCGTGTATAGCCGAGGACCCTGAGGCTTGCCAGCTCCCGGCTGCGCTCGGCAAGGCTGATCCGTGCACTGTTGTACACCACGCCGAAGGCGATGATGCCGGCGAGGACCGTGGCAACGAAGGTGAAGAAGAGCATGGCCTCGGCCTGGGTATCATAGAAGTTCCGGATTTCGTCGCGGCGCACCACGGCGCCCGCCACGCGGGGCATCTCGACCAGCGTTCGGTAAAGCGCGTCCTGGTGCCGCGCGTCGACGGTCAGGGAGACGCCGGAGACGGCGCGCCCCTCGCGCAGCATGCGGTTCAAGGCATCCAGGTCCATATAGCCCATGAGGCCGATGTACTCCCGGACCAGGCCTGCGACCGGCACCCGGCGCACCGGACGGCTTCCCTCGAGCACCTCCGCGGTCACGGTGTCGCCGGGCCCGACGCCCAGCATTGTTCCGAGGTAATCGGTCAGCACCACCCCTTCCTTCGGGACGGGCACTGCGCGCAGGTCCCGGTCGAGCAGCCGGTAGAGGTGGCTGTCGTCCGCAACGCCGCGGATCGCGGTCCGGTAGGTGCGGTTGCCGTTCCGGAACCGCACGGGAACCGAGCGGAAGGGCTCGACGCGCTGCACGCCGGCAAGGCCCTTGAGCTCGTAGACCGATCGCCGGGAGGTCGCTTCGACGAAGGTGACGGTCATGTCCTCGCGGTGGCACATGCGGAACTGGATGTCAACCATGTAGTTCACCGTGTCCTCGAAGAACCCGCCGATGATCATGATGGCACAGGCCAAGGCGATGCCGATGACCGAGAGCAGGGCTTTCACGGGCCTGCGCTCGAGGTTCCGCAGGATGATGCGCGTGGGCTGGGAGAGCAGGCGCGCCGGGATGACGCGCTCCACCGCCGTCGTCCGGTAGCGGGCCGGCTGCTCGGGCCGCATGGCCTGGGCCGGCGAGATACGCACGGCCTGCCAGACCGAGTGGACCGTTCCGAGGACGGCAGCGCCGCCGGTGATGCCCGCAGCCAGGGCTACCACGGCGGGGCGGAGCACGAAGAGGAAGAAGGGGAACCGGTAGAACTCCATGTAGATGTTCCCGAGCCCCCGTCCGAGACGGATGCCGAGGAGCGTCCCGCACATAGTCCCAATGAGCACGACCAGGAGTACGAGCTTCACGAAGTGGACCGCCACGTCCGTCGTCGTGTATCCGAAGGCTTTGAGCGCCGCGATCTGCTCGCGCTGGGTGCTGACGGTCCGGGTGATCACCACATTCAACAGGAAGGCCGCGACGCCGATGAAGATCGCGGGGTAAAGGCGGGCGCTCTGCTGGAGCTGGCGGAACTCCTCGGAAAGGAACCGATGCGACATCTGGTCCTTCCGCGCATAGGCGCCGAAGCCGCCAAAACGGTCCAGGATGTCGTCGAGCCGCCGGATCACGTCCTCAGCACGGCCGCCCGGCGCGAGGGTCAGCGAGACTTCATTGAACGCACCCTCCATGTCGTAGGCGGTGCCGAGGGCCTTCCGGCCCATCCAGAGGATGCCGTAGCGCTTGAAGTCCGGGCTGATGGCGCCAGGCCGCACCTGGAGCACGAACTCCGGGGAGAGGACGATGCCGGTGACCGTCAGGGTCTTCCAGCGGCCGTTGATGACCGCACCGAAGGAGCTGCCGGGTGCGAAGCGGTGCGCCTGGGCGAAGGCCTCGCTCACCACCACCTCGCTGTCGCGGCCGGGCTCGGGGAGGCGGCCCTGCCGGAGGTAGAGGCGGTTCAGCAGCGGCCGGCCGTGGTCCGGGAGGGAGACGAGGCGGGCGGTCACGGGCTCACCGAAGCCCGCGATGTCGAGCTTCACGTCGGCGGCCACGCGGGTCTCGACCAGGCCCACACCGGGGGCCTGGCGGATGCGCTCGGCGAGCGATTCGGGGGCGCGCTTCAGCGGCGCGAAGACGTCGGCGAAGCCATGCTCGTCGTAAAACCGGTCGCGTGTCAAGTACAGCGAGTCCATGGTCGCACGGAACATGACGAAGGTGGATACGCCGCTCATGATGACGAGCGCGATGGCGAAGGCCTGGCCTTTCATGTGCCAGAGGTCGCGGAGCAGCTTTTTATCGAGCGATTTCATATGCCCCCAGTGCGAAGCGCGGAATGCGGAGTGCAAAATGAAAGTTATGATCCCGACTATATTCCGAACTTCCCACCTTCCTATCTTCTTGCCTTCTCCTGCTTCACCACTTCAGCTCCCGCGGCGGCTTGCGCACCGCGTTCCGGGTCTCTTCGGCGATGAGCCCGTTGCTCAGGTGCACCACACGGTCGGCCATGGAGGCGATGTCGACGTTGTGCGTGATGATGACCGTTGCGGTGCCGAGCTCGCGGTTAACCCGCTCCAATGCCTCGAGCACCACGATGCCGGTCGTGGAGTCGAGGGCGCCGGTGGGCTCGTCGCATAGCAGCACCTGGGGGTTCTTCGAGATGGCGCGGGCAATGGCGATGCGCTGCTGTTCACCGCCGGAGAGCTCCTCGAGGCGATGACTCTTGCGATCAAGCAGACCCACCAACTCAAGCAGCTCCAACGCCCGCTCATGCGTGGACTTGCCCACCTGTCCGGAGAGGGTGAGCGGTAATTCAATATTCTC
>JAAXXJ010000521.1 GCA_013334545.1 Nitrospirota bacterium
TTCCGAATCCTCGCACCGGTATCATACAGCTGTTCGGCGATCTTGTCCTGGAAGGCTGCCCAGTAGAGCATGCTCGCGCCCTTCGGCAGCTTCAGGTTCACATCGGCGTTCCGCGCCACAAGGAGAGCAACGACCTCTGCATGGCCGAGTCTCACTGCGTGAGCCAGAGGGGAGAAACTCGCCGAATCTACGGGGTCCAGCGCGGCGCCTGCATCGACGAGGGCGCCGACGATTGCCGGACGTCCCATTCGGGCGGCCCACGTCAGGGCGCTGGCTCCATCCTTGTCAAGGGCGTTCACCTCGGCCTGGTTGTCAAGGAGCATACGGACCGTCTCGCTATGGCCGAACCTTGCGGCCAGGATCAGCGGCGTCTCCCCCCGGGCTGATCGGGCATTCACCGGCGAGCCGATGGAAAGCAGATATTCCAGCGCTTCGTTCTGCCCGAACGCGGAAGCCTCCAGTATGGCCGCCGGTTGTCCGCTGACCTTCCCCGTTCCAACTTCGGATGTTACCGTCTTCACGAGGGTTAGTTTACTCTTGCGAATGGCCCATTGCAGGGGTGTAGTCCCTTCGTTATCCGCCTGGTCGGGACGCGCGCCGGTCGCGAGAAGCCTTTTCACCATAGGTTCGTCATTGTTCCTGATCGCGGCGATGAGCGGGGTCTCCCCGCTGCGGGGGTTGGGGGCGTTCACGTCTGCGCCTTTTGACAGCAAGATATCGACTAAGTCCGGTTTTCGTTGCTTTACCGCATAGAAAAGAGGCGTCTCGCCGTATTCGTTGAGCGCCGCCAACTGTCCGCGGTCGGCCGCAGCCCTCTCCACTTTCGTGGCGTTGCCCGCGGTGAGCGCCTGGTGGATAGGTGCCATGACAACTTCGTCAGGCGTCGTGATGCACGCCGCAAGGACGGCGAACAGCATCATGCAGGCGATGCTGCGCGCAAAGCGCATATCACTTCTCCTTATTCCTGCGAGCATTCCGACCAATAGGGAAGGAATGGCAACAGCGCTTCTCGAAACCGAACCCCACGAGTACCAAAGAGGTCGGGACTGAGGCAGCGGTGTCAGACCTCAGTTCACTTTTTTTCCCTCTGCTGCGGCGCGAGTATCTGCCGGCTTTCCTTGATGAGTGCGTCCGCTTCCTGGGTGGAAAGCAGCCTGAGAGCAACAGATCCCTCATCAAAGGCCCCGGAAATGAAATAGGCTCTTCCGGGGAACGTCTCCACACGGAGACGGCCCATGAAGCTTCTTTTGTCGACGTCCCATATGGAGTGAGCGCTTGCAGTTACTTCGTGCTCGCCCGGCGATACATAGACAACAACATGGGTGTGGGTCGCGACGGGACCGATCTCCTCGCCGTCGAGTTGGGCGTACATACGCCCGGCGCACATGACGAACTGGGGGAACCGGATGAACGTGACCGCCGACGCGTCCGGCGGTACGCTTCCGATGATCTCCTGTGTAGTGGGGTTCGTTTCGCTGAAGGTAACCGACCAATTTCTGTTCGGCTTGCATAGGCCGGACTTGGTACCGCAGCCCCCGACGAAGAGGAGCGAAAAAGCGAGAACGAAAGCAACGATTGACCTTGGCATGAGCCCCCCAGGCTTGATAGGAAATGTCGAGAGTCAGGCCTTCAATGCTGTAATGTTCACATCTTCAGCTTGAACTATACACGACTTGCCTGATTAGTCCCATACTCATCTTCAGGAAGTTTATTTGTACGTACGATTTGGAAAGGAAAG
>JAAXXJ010000522.1 GCA_013334545.1 Nitrospirota bacterium
AGCAGGACCACTTTGGTTCCGGTGGGTGATTTTTGATCGGAATATGGTGATGAGAGTCTTCTCTTCCAGAATCAGGATTTCAAGGAGAGCCAGCAACCTTGCGGATGGCTCCACACAATTCCTCGGTATCGCAGCCTTTCAGGATGTATCCCAAAGCGCCGGCCCGCATCATGCCCGCCATGAATTGGTCGTCGGCGTAAATGGAATGCGCCAGTATCTTCATGCCGGGTATTTCTGCAAGAATCCGGCTGGTGGTTTCGGTTCCGTCCATGATCGGCATCTTCACATCCATGAGGATGACGTCCGGGAGCAGTTCACGGGTCAGTGCAATCGCTTTCTCACCGTCTGCCGCGTCTCCGACCACTTCCATGTCGGTCTGTCGATTGATCGTCGTTATAAGCACATCGCGAAAGGCGCGGTGGTCATCTACAATCAGGACACGGGTCTTCATGCTGCCTTCCTTCTGTTGTTATTGTGCAAGTATATTCCCCGCTGCGGCGTGCTTGCAATCAGGTCAATGCCGCGGGCAGGACGGCCGTCACCACCGTGCCGGTCCCCGGAACGGATTCGATGCTGAGGCTTCCGTCCATGGCGATCAGCCGCTCACGGATGCTGTAAAGCCCGAACCCGCCCTCGCTAGTGGGCGCCCCGAGCGTCCGAGTGTCAAACCCTACGCCATCGTCTGTCACCTTCACCCGTAAATGTCCTTTTTCCAGGTCGATTGCGACATGGGCATTCTTTGCCTGGCTGTGCTTCACGACGTTGTTGAGCAGCTCCCGAATCAACTGGAAAAGAACGGTACTTACAGCCGGATCAAGGCGTTTGTATGCATCCCTTATGTCGCATCGGAACCGAATGGGGTGACGATCCATCAGGCGCTCGGTGAGCGATTCGCAGGCGGCCTTCAGTCCCATGTCGTAAAGAACGGGATTGCCGATATCCATCATCAGGGCGCGCGTCTCATTGATGGACTCTTCGAGGAGCGCCTTGGCCTCTTTCAGGGTCTGCTGGTCCTGCTGATCGGGCGCAATGCCCAGAAGCAGGTCGAGCCGCATCCGGCTTGCTGCCAGGGTCTGGGCGATCTGGTCGTGCAGCACCCCTGCGATCCGCTTGCGCTCCCGCTCCTCGGCCATGACAAGCTCCGAGGCAAGATTGCGCAGATGGTGCCGGCTCCTCTCGAGCTGCTCCGTGAGATTCTGCAGATCCATCGTGCGCTCCCGGACCCGCTGCTCGAGGCTCTCATTGGCCTGCCGCAATGCATCTTCGCTCTCGCGCAGCTCCTCCTCTGCGCGCTTGCGATCGGTGATGTCCGTCAGGCTGACCAGGCACCCGATGATTTTATGGTCATCCCCGTAAAGAGGCCCCGCATTGAGGATCATGGAGTAGCTCACCCCGTCCTGGTTTTGATAGCTTACCTCTGCATTTTTCACGACTTTTCCGGAGTGAGGGATTTCCACGGAGAAGGTTTCGAGCTCCGGCATCCGGAAAGGGAAAAGCTCGTCGAAGGGCTGCATCAGGGGATTTCTCCCGCAGATCCCGTGGAGACTGCGGCTTGCGAAGAGGATCCGGCCGTTGATGCATACGGCGACCCCCTCCAGGCTTTGCTCGAGGATGTAGCGCGCGAGCCTCTCCGCCGCGACAATTTCCTCGTAGCGCCTTCTGTCCGACAGGTCCGTCACGACAAGGGCAATGGCCTTCGTGCCGCCGAGATCGATCGGGGAAGCGGAAACCTGTACGG
>JAAXXJ010000523.1 GCA_013334545.1 Nitrospirota bacterium
GCGTCGATGTAGGCACACCGGAAGGGATGAGGACGGTTCGCGAGAAGGATCTGTACAGGACGGTCTGCCCGAAGTTCGTGAGGAGCGCGGGAGAAGTACTGGAAAGGCTGCTGTGACCTGAGAAACCATCGATCCGTATCGTGTATTCCTGCCGGTAAAACCATCCTGTCGGGATCACCTGCACCTATATATGCCAGACATGCTGCGAGCAGGTTCCAGGATGCTCGTTCTGACAACTCTTGTTGTAGCGCGCCCGGTACCCTGGACACAAGATAAAACTTACGCAGCTGCTTTCAGTTGATGCTCCTCGTAGGCTTGCAGCGGGCTTTTGAAGCCCAGTTTCTCGACAAGCCAGTACCTGTTGTATCGCTCGATGAAGTCTGCTACCGCTATGCGGAGTTCCTCAATGGTCCGATAGCTTCGACCATAGATGACCTGCTCTTTGAGAGTCCGATAGAAACGCTCGGCGACACCGTTGGTCTCAGGTTCGGCCACGAAGGCAAAGCTTGGCGCGATTCCCCAGTACTTGATCTGATTCTGGAAATGGTCCGAAAGGTACTGAGGACCGTTATCCATCCGGAGCGCCAGACCGCGAGCCGTATCGGCACTGACCGATCCAAACCGGCTCGTGAGCGCCATGGAAATGGGCTGAAGCGCTGCAAACCGGTCGCCGGTCTTGGTCAGGTGCCAGCCCAGACACTCGGCGTTCCAGTGCTCCACGGTTGTAAAGAGCCAAGTCCAGCCTTCATCCATGGTGAAGATCTTGGTGCCGTCGGTGCCCCACAGAATATTCGGAGCGGTGGTGATGATCTTCCCGGCGTGTTCTTTGGGCTGCCCCTGGACCGCCCGGTGCGGAGAGAGCAAATTGTTCACCCTCATGATCCGCAGGACCCGTTTCCGGCCGATCCTGTAGCCCTTGACGAACCGCAGGCGGGCCCAGACCTTGCGATGGCCTTCTCCGGTAAACTTGGACGTCGCCAGATCGGCCTTGATGAGAGCGAGAAGCTCGTCATCGGTGATCGCGGTCTTCGGACCGCGTTTCTGAGCCGCCACCGGCTTGGCACGCCGGGCTTTGCGTCCGTAGTAGGATGAGCGGGGCTCTTCCCAGGCGGTACAGACGCGTTCGATGCCGTAGAGCTTGCCAGTGGTCGGGGAGAGCGAAGCGCTCATTTCTTCGATCTCTCCGGCGCCAAAGGGCTCGCTTTCCTCACTTTGTACCGGAGAAGCTCGTTCTCCATGGTAAGCTCGCCGAGCCGGCGCAAGGCGGAATCCAATTCCGCTGCAACAGGATCGCCGCCTCGTTCTTTGAGTGCGGCCTCGACCCCCTGGAGAGCTTTTCGATGCCACTTCTCCAAGCGATAGGCTTCGATTCCCAACTCGCGGGAGAGAGCATCGATTGATTCACCGCGGAGCAACCGCAGGACGACTTCTTTCTTCCGGTTGACACTCCAGCGGACAACTTCAGGTGAAACGGACGGCTTGACTTCTTTTCGCATGAACGGCCTCCTTGGACAGATGTTTTAACATAAAATCGTGTCCAAGAAAACCGGGGCCGCTATAAGATTAGATACACCAACGAACGTAATGTCAAAAAACAATGGAATTATCCATACGTTGTTTATTAAGATATCCTCCGCGTGGAAAATGCTTGTCGAAGAAACAAGATGTGACGGCTTTGCAGAGCAGGGGGAGCCTGGCCCCGCGGAGGCGGGGCTACCCGCCGCCGGAACGAGGAA
>JAAXXJ010000221.1 GCA_013334545.1 Nitrospirota bacterium
CCGATCATACCGCTCCTCCGGACGGACTCGATGGCCTCCCAGGTGAGCGGGTCCGCCGTGCCCTTGATCTGGCGAAGCTCGTCGTTCAGGCTTCCCGGCTGCACACGCCAGTAGTCCCTCAGCATCGCCGAGATGCAGCGCCGGGACAAGGCCGCCGATGTCTTGGCGCTCAGATCGAGGGTGAGGCAGGCCTCATGATAGTCTTCAAGGACCTCCGGCGGAAGCAAGACCGGGAACGCCCGGGCGCGCGATGGCGGCACAAGGTTCCAGGAGGTGAGGTGCTTTCCCGTGTAGACCCGTGTTCCAACGACCTCACGGCCGTGCAGGGACGCGCTCAGGGAGAACTTGCGGCATTTCGCGTTGGGGCAGACCACGAACTTGGTCACGAGGCGGCGCGGGCCGTCCGCGTTCGGCAGCGTCAGGTCCGCAATGGCCACCTGCCGCTCATTGTCCGTCACGGGCTGGTCCGAGCCGCAGAACGGGCATTGCCAGATATATTCGCTCACCCTTACCTCCGTGCGGTCGCTTCGTCTCATTCAGCGAGCAGCGCCCTGAGCTGCTGCTCGTCCCATTCCCCGCTCATGACGACCTCGCCGACCTTCTTCGGCAGGACCAGGCGCACCTTGCCGCCCTCGGCCTTCTTGTCCACCTGGATGGCGTCCATGAGCTCGGTGACGGAAGGCCGGCGCTTCAGGACCGAGAGGCTGAACGGCAGGCCATAGTCGCGGACCAGCTTTTCCACCCGCTCCGGGACCCTGGCATCGCATTGACCACTGCGGTGGGCAAGCTTCGCGGCATATACCATGCCGATGGCCACTGCCTCGCCATGGCGCACCGTATAGTTCGACAGCGTCTCGACCGCGTGCCCCACCGTGTGGCCGAGGTTCAGAATGGCGCGGAGACCGCCTTCGCGCTCGTCCTTGCTCACCACGTCCGCCTTGATCTCGCAGGAACGACGGATGATGTGGCCCAGCGGCCCCTGCTCCTGGGCGAGGACCTTCTCCCGGTTCTTGTCGAGGAAATCGAACAGTTCGCGGTCCCAGATCACGCCGTACTTGATCACCTCGGCCATGCCCGAGAGGAACTCCTCCTTTGGCAGCGTCTTGAGCGTGTCCAGGTCCATGAGCACGAGCCGGGGCTGATAGAACGCTCCGATCATGTTCTTGCCCATGGGGTGGTTCACGCCGGTCTTGCCTCCGACGCTGCTGTCCACCATGGCGAGGAGCGTCGTCGGCACCTGGATGAAGGGCACGCCCCGCATGTAGCAGGAAGCGGCAAAGCCCGTCAGGTCGCCGATCACGCCGCCGCCCAACGCCACGAGCGGCGAGCGGCGGTCGAAGGTGTTAATCAGGAGCGCCGTGAAGACGGCATTGGCCCAGTCCAGGGTCTTGTACTGTTCGCCATCGGGGACCTCCACGGGCATCGCCAGAAAGTCGGCAGCCGCCAGGGCCTTGAGCACGCGTTGGCCGTAGAGCCTGTTCACCGTGGGATTCGTGACCACGGCGGTCTTCCTGCCGAAGCGGAGCCTGCCCATCTCTTCGCCGAGCTTTTCCAGCTTTGCGCCGATGAGGATGTCGTAGCTCCTCGCGCCGAGCTCTACTTTAACAACATGCATAGCGTACCTTCTCCTTGATCTCGTCGATCACGTCGTCCACGGAGCGCTCCGAGGTATCGATGACAAAATCCGCCTGGCGGTAGAACCGTTCCCGGGCATCCAGCAGCTCACGGATATTCGCCAGGGGGTCCGCTACCTGTAACAGCGGCCGGTGCGTCTCGTGCCTGATCCGCGCATAAATGCTTTCCGGATGGGCGGTGAGGCAGATGGTTATCCCGTTCTCCTTGAAGGCCCTGCGGTTCTCATCGCGGATCACGGCACCGCCGCCGGTGGATACCACCTGGCCCTCGTTCTCGAGAATCCGCTTGATCACGCGCGTCTCCACGTCGCGGAAGTACGGTTCACCGAAGTTCGAGAAGATCTCGGTGATGGTGATCTTCTGGTCCGCCTCGATCAGCTCATCGGTGTCAACAAAGACGTAGCCCAGGTCCTTCGCCAGCCGCGTTCCCACGCTCGTCTTGCCGACGCCCATGAAGCCTGTGAGAATGATGTTCTTGAACATAGATTTGGTTCCTGTCATATTGATAACGGCATTTGCCACGGATCAAATCGGATAAAAGTCGGATATCGGCGGATTTCCTTGACGATCAATTACTGCCCAAAAGGGATCCCGCAGCATTGCCGCCGCTTTTTCTCCCCGTCCCCGCGTCAGACCGGCGCCTCTTCCACTCCCATCCTGTCCTTGAGGTACTTTCGGTACTGCTCGTGGTTTCGCTTCATCTCATCGATGCTGTCGCCGCCGAACTTCTCTATCAGTGCCGCGGCGATCTCGAAGGCCGTGACAGCCTCGCCCACCACGGCGGCAGCGGGTACGGCACATACGTCGGAGCGTTCCACCGCGGCCTTGAAGGGTTTCCGGGTCACCATATCCACCGAGCGGAGCGGCTTCATCAGCGTGGGGATCGGTTTCATGGCGGCCCGGAGCGTGATGTCCTCCCCGTTGCTCATGCCACCCTCAATGCCGCCGGCGTGGTTCGTTCTGCGGAAGAAGCCTCCCTTGGGCCCCCAGAAGATCTCGTCGTGCACCTGCGATCCCGGCTTGTTGGCGACGCCGAATCCCGAGCCGACCTCGACGCCCTTCATGGCCTGGATGCTCATGATGGCCGCGGCGAGACGCGCGTCGAGCTTGCGGTCCCAGTGGGCGTGGCTGCCGAGCCCAACCGGCACACCGGAAACAATGATCTCATAGATGCCGCCCAGGGAGTCCCCGGCGCGCGCCGCCTCGTCGATCCTGTGCATCATCCGCTTCTCAGCCTGCTGGTCGGCGCAACGGAGCTGCGACGCCTCGGCCCGCTTCCGGACCTCCTTGAGGGACATCCGGTCACCCTTGGCGTATACCCCGCCGATGGCGATCACGTGGCTGGTGATGCCAATGCCGAACTCGTCCATGAGCCGCTTTGCCACGGCGCCGACAGCCACGCGCATGGCCGTCTCCCGGGCGCTGGAGCGCTCCAGGATGTTGCGGATGTCCGCGATGCCGTACTTGAGTGCGCCGGCAAGGTCCGCGTGTCCCGGCCGCGGACGCGTCACGGGTTCGGCTGTGTTGAGGAACGACGGGTCCGGCGACATCTTGGCGCGCCAGTTGTCCCAGTCCTTGTTCCTTATCATGAGGCCGATGGGGCTGCCCAGGGTCCTGCCCCAGCGAACGCCCGTGAGGATCCTGACCGTGTCCTTCTCGATCTTCATCCTGCCGCCCCGGCCGTATCCCGCTTGACGGCGTCCGAGGTCGTTGTCAATATCCGTGACCCGGATGAGCAGTCCGGCAGGTACACCCTCGATGATGCCCATCAAAAGCTCCCCGTGAGACTCTCCTGCGGTCAAATAGCGCAGCATTGACCCTCCTTCGTATCGCCGGTCAGGAAGACGATAAATTACTTACAATACAACAACTTGCGAGCCATTGCTCCTTCGGAGCCGCCGTTTCGCGCTGCCAGAATCTCGAAAAAACCCTGTAAAATCGGGCTCATCATAGCAAATTTGAAATAGAAGTGCAATCAAAAGTATGGTATATATTTGGTACGCTATGAACGGCGTCCCGGCATGGTGGAGGAAAGCGACGACGCTTTCTCCACAGCAGACCGCCAGTTACCTCAGGAAATTTGAAAAAGCAAAGGGGCCTTCATGATCGCGCTGCTCTGCTCAGCACAGGCCGAAGCCGAACATATCCTGGCATGGACCACGGTGAAGGCGACCACGCAGCTCGGATCAAAGTCCATCATCGCGGGGACCCTCGCGGGCCGCGAGGTCCTGCTCTGCGTGGGCGGGATGGGCAAGGTCAATGCCGCACACGCAGCCACCCTCATGATCGCTGAGTTCGCCCCCGAGGCGCTTGTCCTGTTCGGTGTCGGCGGCGCCTATCCCTCATCCGGCGCGGCCGTAGGCGACGTGGCCCTCGCTCATCAGGAGATCGCCGGCGATGAAGGCGTGCTGACCCGTGACGGGTTCATGGACACGGAATATATCGGCATACCGCTGCTCAAGACCCCAACCTCGGTGATCTTCACGACCTACCCTGCATCGGAACGACTGCTGAAACAATCGCTCCGTACGCTCATTACCACCGCGGAGCCCGGCAGCGGCAAAGTGCATTTCGGCCCCTTCGTCACTCTCTCGACCTGCACGGGTACCTCCGCGCGGGCGATGGAACTGGAGGAACGCTACCACGGCCTGTGTGAGAACATGGAGGGGGCGGCGGTCGCCCAGGTGGCGACGCTCCACAATGTTCCCTGGCTCGAAGTGCGCGGCATCTCGAACATCGTCGAGGACCGCAACCTTAATAAGTGGGACATCCCTCGGGCGGCCGTGTCAGCGCAAAAGGCCGTTGTCAGCATCCTGAAGGGATGGGATGGATGAACCGAATGCGGATTGCGGATTGCGAATTGCGGAATGACCATCCGAAATGCCGCATCGCGGAATGCGACACTCCTTACCGGGACATCTAATGGAACAACAGCTCACCATCGGCTACTCTCCCTGCCCCAACGATACCTATATCTTCTACGCGCTCGTGCACGGCAAGGTCCGGGTCCCGGGCATCACGTTCCGGGAGCGGCTTGAGGACGTCGAGACCCTGAACCAGCTGGCGCTCACGGGCGAACTGGACCTAACCAAGATCTCCTATCATGCCCTGGGGCATCTCCGGGAACGTTATGCCCTGCTCCGTTCCGGCGGCGCGCTGGGGCGAGGATGCGGGCCGCTCCTCGTGGCGCGGCCCGGCACGGAACTTGAGCATGTCCGGAGCGGGACCGTGGCCATCCCGGGGAAGCTCACGACCGCATGGCTCCTCCTCCGTCTCTATGACCCGGCGCTGACGAACGTGGCGGTGATGACCTTCGACCGCATCATGCAGGCCGTGGCGGACGGCGCGGTGACCGCGGGCCTGATCATCCATGAGAGCCGGTTCACCTATCCGCTCTATAAACTGGAGAAGCTCCTTGATCTCGGTGAATGGTGGGAGCGATATTCCGGCCTCCCCATCCCCCTCGGTGGGATCTTAGGACTGCGTTCGCTCGGGTCGGATATACTGCTGATGGTAGAGGAGGGAATCCGGGAAAGTATCCGCTACGCTCGGGCGAACGAGGCGGAGGTCCTGTCCTATTGCCGTCGGCACAGTCAGGAAATGGACGAGACGGTAATGCAGAAGCACATCGACCTGTACGTGAACGACCTTTCCCAGGACCTCGGCAACGAGGGGACTGCGGCGGTCCGGCGGCTCTTCGCCGAGGCCGAGAAGCGCGGCATCTTCCCGACCTCCGGCATGCCGCTGCTTGCCGGCGAGTAACGCGGCTTATTATGATATAATACAGCCATTCTCGGCACTGCC
>JAAXXJ010000524.1 GCA_013334545.1 Nitrospirota bacterium
GTCGAAACCGCCGATGAAATCCTTCAGGTACTGGTTCTCAGCCTTGAGGTTCTTCACGAGCACCCGCACCACGTCGCGCATGGAGAGCATGCCGATGAGGCCGTGCTCGTCTACCACCGGCAGGTGCCGGATGTTGTTCTGGATCATGACGGCCATCACGTAGTCGAGGTCGTCGCCGGACTTGGAAACGATGAGGTTCGTGGTCATGACGTCCTTGGTCCTGACATCCTTGCAGCTCTTGCCGTTCGCGACGGAACGTACGATGTCGCGTTCTGTGATGATGCCGGAGAGCGTCCCCTTATCCATCACGAGGAGCGCGCCGATGCGGCACTCTGCCATCTGCTTCGATGCGTCGAGGAGCGATTGGTCGCTCATGATGCTGAAACATTCGATGCCTTTGATGCCGAGCAGTTCTTTTACTTTCATGGTATACCTCGTATCAATGAACGACCGTTACGGTTTTACTTCGTGGCCTCCCTGCCGCTATATCGCGCGAACACCATGGCCGTAGTGCGGTAGAACAGGTGTGCGAACTTGGAATAGGGCGCATAGGCGAAGAGCGACCAGACGAAGACAAGGTGGATGTAGTAGACGAAGTACCCGATCTCCATGTCCGCGATCCGCAGACCCCATGACGCCATGCCCGTGGCGCCCACGCCGATGACGACCAGAAGGAAGATCCAGTCGAAATAGGAGCCCATGCCGGCCTTTGCCGCTTTGCCCAGCCGGTTCAGCAGGATGATGGTGATGCCCAGTGCAAAGGCCACGGAACTCGCCAGAGCGAGCATCTTGACCGGGTCGGTCATGGGATAGGGAGACTCGCCGAAATGGAACGGGCCGAATGCCTTGATGCCGAGGAACTCCCACCCATACAGATAGACGATGGCCCAGGTGGTCACGACTGCGAGCCCTGCGAAGGAATAGAACAGCAGGAGGTGACCCCACTGCCGGAGGCGGTTCACGTTGCAGTCGGCGAACTTCTTGTGAGCCAGGATCGTGGTGACCGCCGGGACGATATGGCTGAATGGGCTGCCCGATCCGGCGGCATCGCCGGTATTGGCCTTCATGCCGGACCAGAGCCGCGTGATCCCCACGAAAGCGGACACGGCTGCGAAGAGCGCTGTCAGAATGAATGTCACGTCAATATGAGGGAACACGGGCATGAACAGATGATATGCCATGGCCCCTTCCGCATTGCGAGGCACCCCGCTAAAGCTCTTGTACGGCATGATAAGATAGAACAGAACAGCCGGTATCGCGAAAAGCAACCAAATGAGCTTTGGGTCCGTGGCGATCTTCGCGAAGAATGGAACGAGCGCCACTTCCTTGATGCTCTGCTTCCGGATCGCGTTCAGGACCTCGCCAGGCTTGGCGCCGCGCGGGCAGTATGCCGTGCAGTCGCTGCACTGGTGGCAGAGCCACACGTCAGGGCTGGCAATGAGCTTGTCCTTCTGGCCCCACTGCGCGAGCACCATCTCCTTGCGCGGGAAAGGGTTCCCTTCAGGAGTCACGTTGCACACCACCGAGCAGGTGGCGCACTGGTAGCACTTCTTCAGGGACTCGCCGCCGCCCTTGATGATCTCGTTCACAAAGTTCAGATCAGGATTGATGATCGTTGCTTCTGACATTTCTTCGTCCTCCGAATTGCTGTGTTAGGAGTATCGTGCCGTTCACTCCGAACCGAGACTACATGACCCCGAACGGGTTCCGGCCGAACCCTTTGACCTTCTCG
>JAAXXJ010000010.1 GCA_013334545.1 Nitrospirota bacterium
TATGGATGGCCTTGAATTCCTGAACGCCCTTCGACAGATGGATCCGTCGGTTCCGGTGATCATGTTGACGGCATACGGCGCAGTAGAGTCCTACCTCAAATCGTTGAGCCTCGGCGTTTTCGAATATGTCAATAAACCGATCAAAGCAAAAGATCTTGGCAGGATCGTGCAGGCGGCGATCAATTCCGCTGAGAAGACAGGAACTTAGCGGGCCTATCAACACGCCGACCCGCTGCGGGAAATATCCTGAAGAAGCCATAGCCCTTTGTCCCGGGAAAAGCAAGTTTGTCAGGCTATGGCTTTTATGTTTAAATAGCCACCAATGAAAGCGGACACATCAGGCTTCAAATTGCATGACATCCTTCTTCTGATCGGGTTGGAAGGTCGAACGGGAGAGCTTGTCGTGGAGTCGGGGAACAATATCGGCACGTTTCTGTTCCAGAACGGAAAGATCCTGCTTGCCTTCTCGCCCTATACCCGTGCAATCGGAGATCTTCTTGTTGAGCAGGGGGTGCTCACCGAAGCCGAACTCCTGGATGTCCTGAAACAACAGATGACCGGTCCCCATACACCCGTAGGGGCGCTTCTTCTCAAGACCGGCAAGGTCACGTTCAAGGTCATCGAGAGCATGGTCCAGAAACAGATCCGTATGGCGGTGAGGGATTTCAGTACATGGAGCCCGCTCGAGTTTATTTTTGTCCGGAAGGATGTCCGATCGTTCGACAGTATCCATCTCCCGGTGTATGAGTTCATCCCTCAGGATGCCCTAAAGGCCTCGCTGGACTTCATTGCTGGAATGGCGGACGTCCTCTGACCATCCGCTGCAATGACCATTCCGGTTTCCAAGTTTTAGAACGCTCGCGCCCCCACCGGTCGCTCCCTATTCACTGTGCAACGTCGTACGCAGTTTTTCCCTCGCCTTGTTGAACAGATCGCGATTGTATTGAGAACGGAAATCAGGATAGGTGTGGTCGACCGCAATGTAGCTTCCGCTGTTCTTCGAATAGTGGAGCGTCGACTCAGCATAGATGCCCTCGCCGATATAGATCCGGTGGGGAAAGTCCTTGGCGGTCGCCAGAACGACCTTCGCCTCCGTAATGTATCCCGGGTCAAGATTGACCGCCCGCTTTGCGGCCACAAGGGAAAGTTCTCTTTCGAGCTGCATGGTATGAAGCTTAATGCGTGAAAGGTCTCCGGGGTCGATCAGGCGTTCGAAGAAGATGAATTTCCTGCGCAGATCCGTACCCATCTCGTCCCGGTAATAGTCAGAATGTTCCCATGGCAGGATCTCGCTCCGTATATCCACCGGGCCAAAGGCCCCGGCGAGACGTTCGGTGCACGTCTGGAAAAGTCCGGGGTCTCGGGATATCATGCCGACGAAGAGCTTGGCCGGTATTGGCGCATGAAGCTTGCCCATGACTCTTATGGCTGCAGGGAGGAGCTCAGCCCGCCAACGCCGGTGAGGGGAAGCTCCAGCTCAACCTCGACCTTACCTCCGTCCATGTCACGTTCCGCCGCTATGCGGTACCCCTGGAGGAATCCCTGGAGCTTTTGGGCAAATGTTCCTTCGCCGAGGGATTCGGTGAGCTTCTGTCCGGGGCCCACGTTGATCAGTTCGACAATCCTGAGGAGGTTACGTTCCGCGTCGACAACAGCGGCCCGCTTTGCCATCTCGCGCCTGATGGTAGGTGTGGGCGCCTGTTTGGGAGGAAGGCCGATGCCGCGTGCGCGTGCTTTACCTGTGCTCCAGTCGATGCCTTCGATCGCGGTGATATAGAGCATGCGGATATCCTGGGACGTTCTCCGGTCGTCCGACACCCCGACGGTGATGGAATCATTTGCATACCCCGGCGAGCTGACCTGAAGGGTGTAACGTCCTGCCGGAAGTCCCTCGAATTCGTACTTCCCGTCGACGCTCATGTTGACCGCTGCCCGTTCGATGCCTTCGGCGAGGAGTACGATATGTGTTCCCGTGCCCGCTGCCAGGACCTTGCCTGTTATGCTGCCGGTTCCTTTTGGAACAGCAAGAGAGATGGGTGCTAGGGATGTCGTTTCTCCGGATTTTACGACGATCCCGGACAGTGTAAGGGGATAGGGGGACGACGGAGCCGTAACCTTTATCTCATACGTGCCGGCCGGGAGAGCGATCCGGAACCTGCCATCCTGCGTCCCAGCGTCCGTCTGAGCTAAGGTCTTCCCTTGCAGCAGCGCGACAATACGGATGCCTGCTCCGGGCGGCGAGACCTGGCCTTCAACAGCCCCATCTTTCTTGCCAGGACAGGCGTTAAGGAAAAGAAGCGAAAGAAGCATAAGACCGGTGATGCGGAAACTGCGCATGGCGACCTCCCGCTGTAAATTTTGAGAAGTATAGCATAGTTTGTATCTTCGGTCACTTGAACTATTTTATCGGATTAATACGGTCCGGTATTATCCCTTGACAATATCATACGGTTTGCTATAGTAAGAACATGCAGCTGACTCGTGAAGGTGATTACGGAATTCGCAGCGTCCTCTATCTGGCACGTCAACCGTACAAGAAGATCAGCTTCGTCACCGAGATCTCGGAAGAATACAAGATCCCGCGCAGCTTCCTCGCGAAGATCCTCCAGAAGCTGGTGAAAGCCAAGATCGTCCGGTCCTATCGGGGCGTGAAAGGAGGTTTTTCACTTGCCCGCCAGGCAAAGGACATCTCGGTCCTCGATGTGCTCGAAGCCATTGAGGGCAAGCTCGCCATGAACATCTGCCTCGCTGATAAGAAAAAATGCGATTTTTCCCGCCACTGTCCCATTCATGGTGTATGGGCCAATGCTCAATCAAAGGTGACCGAAGTTCTCAAGAAGTCGAACTTCGACGATCTTGCCCGCCAAAAGGGCTGATACCAGCGAAGCCTCGCTTAATCCCAATAGCTAAAGAGGTTCCCGCACATGGCAAACGAGACCAGGTATGAATATGACGCTGTCAAGGGATTCGCTATTTCATCGCTGTTCTGGGGGGTCGTGGGGCTGCTCGTCGGGATACTCATCTCGCTCCAGCTCGTGTATCCCCAGTTGAATCTCACGCCCTGGCTCACCTATGGAAGGCTCCGTCCGATTCATACGAATGCACTTATTTACGGCTTCACCATACCCGCGGCCTTCAGCCTATTCTTCTTCCTGGTCCAGCGCCTCGGCAGGGCGCCGCTGGCCTTTCCGGGCCTGGCGAAGTTCACCCTCTATCTGTTCAACATCGCTATCGTCCTGGCTGCCCTGTCGTTGTTCGCTGGAATGAACCAGAGCAAAGAATACTCGGAACTTGAATGGCCTCTGGACATCGTTGTCGTGATCCTTTGGGTGCTATTCTCCGTCAATATCATCGGTACCATCGTCAGGCGAACGGAAGAGCAGATGTACGTCTCGCTCTGGTACATCCTGGCCACCGTGGTCGGTGTTGCGATCGTGTACATCGGAAACAACATCTCGATGCCGGTCTCCCTGTTCAAGTCCTATTCTGTTTACGCAGGCGCCAATGACGCAAATGTCCAGTGGTGGTTCGGTCACAACGCCGTGGCGTTCGTGTTCACGACGATACCGCTCGCCGTATTCTATTACATCTTGCCAAAATCCTCAGGTGCGCCGCTTTATAGCCACCGTCTTTCCATCGTGGGATTCTGGTCACTTGTGTTCGCCTACCTCTGGACGGGCGCCCATCATCTCGTCTATACGCCGCTGCCCGACTGGATCCAGACCGTGGCCATCGCCTTCAGCATCTTCCTGATTGCGCCGTCGTGGGCCTCGGTTATCAACGGGTACGGCACCATGAACGGCCGGTGGGAGCAGATAAGGAACAATTATCTCGTCAAGTTCATCATCCTGGGCATCACGTTCTATGGCCTCCAGACCGTCCAGGGCCCCAGCCAGGCGGTCCGGGCCTTCAGCGCCTTGATCCACTACACGGACTGGGTTCCGGGCCACGTGCACATGGGCACCATGGGATGGGTGACCATGACCATCTCGGCCGGTTTCTACTACATGCTGCCCCGCATCTACAACACCGAGATCTACAGCGTGAAGCTAGCGAACCTGCATTTCTGGCTCGTCCTCGTCGGCCAGCTTGTCTACTCCGTGACCATGTGGATCACCGGCATCCGGCAGGGCGCTATGTGGCGAGCCCTGAACAGCGACGGGAGCCTGGTCTATGCGAATTTCATCGAGACCTTGACGCCAAATTATCCCTTTTGGAACCTGCGGACACTTGGCGGCGTCATCTTTTTCATCGGATTCCTGGTATTCGTGTACAATATCGCCAAGACCATCCAGCTTGCTCCTGCTCCGCAGAAAGCATAAGGGCAAATGGAGAAGGGAACCAAGGAGAGTGACATGAACGTCGATAAGAAGCCGATCACTTTCATGATCCTGGCCGTGCTCGCCATCCTGGTCGGCACGCTCCTCACCACGTTTATCCCGCTCTTCGTCGGGACGGTCAGTCCTTCCACGGAAAAAGTGATTCCCTACAAACCCCTGGAGCTGGAAGGGAGGGACATCTACATCCGCGAAGGATGCAATAACTGCCATACCCAGACCGTGCGTCCGCTTCCGTTCGAGACCAGGCGCTATGGCAGCTATTCACAGCTCGAGGACTCGGCCATCGACCGTCCTCATCTCTGGGGATCGAAACGCACGGGACCGGACCTCGCCCGGGTGGGCAGAAAGTATCCGGCTGCCTGGCACTATCTGCACATGAAAAGCCCGCAGAGCATGTTCCCGCAATCGAACATGCCGTCCTATGCCTGGCTCGCGGACAACAAGCTCAGCACCCGGTATACCGAGAAGAAGATGAAGGTCCTGGGCTATCCCTATACTGCCGAAAATATCACGGCGCTCAAGGAGCTGACAGAGATGGACGCTCTGGTAGCCTACCTTGTGCGGCTGGGCAAGGAACTGAAGCAATGATGAGTGTGAATGCGTGGCTTTATTTCGGTTTCACCGCGCTCCTGGCGCTTGTGCTGGCAGGTCTCATGGTCTATCTCTACCGGAGCAAGCGGAAGGATCGCGTAGAATCGCCGAAATACCGCATGATGGACGAAGATTAAGTGCAGCCTGGTACGTCCGATAGGCGGAGAGGACAGGTTGCCCTCAGGAGATGAACCATGGGAGAATTCGACGGCATACAGGAACGGGAAGAGGGCAAGAAGAAAATGCCTCTTGGTATGACGGTCCTCTTCATGGGGCTGATCATCTTTGGGCTCGCGTATATGTATCTCTTCATGCCCCAGACCACAGGCTGGACGCAGGCGGGACGGTACGAGGCGAAGATAAAGGCCAGGGAGGCAGAGGTCGCAGGCCGCACACGACCCGATGCGCACCCGGAGACGGAACATGAACAGATGCAGGCCGCAGAGAAGGGCAAAGAGATCTATCTTGCAGAGTGCGCCGTCTGCCACGGCAATGCGCTCGAAGGCGGCATCGGACCGTCGCTCAGGGGACCGAAGTTCAAACACGGCCCAACAGTGGAGGACCATGTACGCGTTATTACGAAGGGAACCGAGGAAGGCATGCCCGGGTTCGAGCAGCTGGGTGCTGCCAAGATCAGGAGCGTTGCGTCCTATATCCATACCAGCCATCAGCATTGAGCGACAGGCATCAAGCGTGCGAACTTCGAGAAACGGGTCAGGCAGGTACATGCCTGACCCGTTTTATTGAGAGGCAACGAATAGCATGACATCTATGACGTTCCGTGACAAGCGATGGCTCGTCGCATGGCTTCAGGCGGCTGTGGTGATCGGACTGCCGTTTGTCCGCATAAGCGGGGAGAGCGCGGTCCGATTCGATGTTCCGACGCTCAAGCTGTATTTTTTCGGATCAGTCGTCTGGATCAGCGAGGCCTATTTTTTTCTGCTGGTCTTCCTCCTGTTCGCGTTTGGCATCATGCTTTTCACTGTGCTCTATGGACGCATCTGGTGCGGGTGGGCCTGCCCCCAGACGGTTCTCTCCGACTTCGCGCGGTTGATCGAGAGGCTGACCGCATTGCTGAGCGGACATCGCGCCGTGCGCGCGCTGATCTCCCACGGCTTGCTGCTGTTGTTCTCGTCCCTTGTCTCGGCCACGCTCATCGGGTACTTCGTCCCTCCCTCTGCCCTGGTGCGGGATGTTCTCGCCCGAACGCTCGGTCCCTGGACCTTTGGTTCCTGGATCCTGTTCACGTCCCTGGCTTATCTCAATCTCGCCTTCGTGCGACAGCGTTTCTGCGGCTCGGTCTGCCCCTACGCGAGGTTCCAAAGCGCCTTTTTCGATGAGAAAACCCTCACGATCGCATTCGACTCCTCACGGTCCGAGGAATGCCTGGGATGCGAGGCCTGCGTACGTGCCTGCCCGGCAGGGATCGATATCCGAAACGGCCTCCAGGTCGAGTGTATCAACTGTGCAGAATGCATCGATTCCTGCTCGCGCCAGCGGGGACGGTACGGAAAGGACACGTTGGTCGGATATACCCGGGGGGCGCAGGGCCAGAAAAGAATGCGGACGCGCGTCGCCGGCCTCTCTGCCGTGATCGCTGTGATCGCCGTGATGCTTGCCTACCAGGTCCATAGCAGGATTCCCGTCGGTTTCTGGGTGGTCCGTGATGACCGGCAGCCTTACCACCAGGTCAGCGTGAAAGGCAGCATGCTGAATGCCTACAACCTGTTCATCGAAAACCGAAGCCTGTCGCCGGAGCTCTACCAGCTCGACGTATCAGGGATCCGGGATGCTCAGCTGGTCCTTGCCCGGAACCCCGTTCTCCTTCCCCCGAACAGCCGGGTTACACTACGTGTGTATGTCTTCGCGAAACGGCAGAACATCATCGATAGGATCACCCGGCTCACCTTCACCCTGGTGAACCCCGCCTCCCGCGAGATCAAGGTAAGCCAGGAAGCGCCGTTCATGTACCCTGAGCGGTCTGAAAAAGGAGTGGATATCTGAGTGGAACACGCCGCTTCCGCATCGTTGTTGTGTGATCACTGCCTCCTGCCGATAACAGGGAATCAAGTAGTGCTCGCCGACCACCCCTCCGGCCACAAGACCTTCTGCTGCCGCGCCTGCCGCGCCATCTACCGGATGATTCAGGAAGAGGGTCTTGGTGATTTCTATAACAAAAGAGACTGGAGATCTGTCGGCATCCCGGAGCCGCTGCGGCGACCAGACCTGCAGGGCACGGAGATCCTGCCCGGTGAGCCGGGGCCGCACATCCCGACCATTAACAGCAACGGTTCTTGCCAGGAAGCGGACCTTATGGTAGACGGCATCCGGTGCTCGTCCTGCGTCTGGTTGATCGAAAAGATCCTTGAGCGAACGCCAGGCATGGTGACGGCACGGGTCAACTTCGCAACCCACAGGGCACTCGTCAGGTGGGACAGCTCGAGGACGACCCTCGGTTCGATCATCAGCCGCATACGTGCCATCGGATACCTTGCCAGACCGTACACCCCGGCTGCCCAGGAGGAGGCCTTGAGGCAGCAGAACCGCGACCTTCTCCTCAGGCTGGGCACGGCGTCCTTCTTCTCCATGCAGCTCATGCTCCTTTCCTTCGGGCTCTATGCCGGGTATTTTCAGGGGATCGATCCGGCCACGAAACAGTGGCTCGAGTTGTTCTCTCTGCTCGCCTGCACGCCGGTCCTCTTCCACGGCGGGTGGCCATTCCTGCGCGGCGCATTCCGGGCTGTCCGGAACCGCGTGCTGAACATGGACGCTCTCATCGCTCTGGGCGGCCTTTCTGCCTACGTCCTCAGCATCTACCAGATGTTCACCGGCGGCGAGGTCTACTTCGATACCGCTGCAATGATCATCACCCTTGTGCTCCTGGGCAGATACCTGGAAAGTTCCGCCAAGAAAAATGCATCTCAGGCTGTATCCCGGCTCCTGGCGCTCCAGCCCAAGGACGCGCGGGTCGTCCGGGGAGAGGACCGCATCATCACCGACGCTTCCGCAGTACGAAAAGGAGATCTCATCGAGATCAAGCCCGGCGAAACGATTCCGCTCGATGGCGCGGTGACACATGGCAGCACCGAGGTGGACGAATCGCTGGTCACCGGTGAAGCGAGTCCCGTGGTAAAAACAGCCGGCTCGCAGGTGATCGGCGGATCGATGAACGGCCTGGGAACGATCACCGTCGAAGTGACCCATACCGGGCAGGAGATGGTCATCGCGCGCATCGCCGAACTGGTCCAGCGTGCTCAGGCAGCCGCAGCGCCCATCCAGCGGTTCGCTGACCGGGTCTCAACATATTTCATCCCGTCGGTGATCACCGTTTCTGCGGCAACGTACTGGTATTGGTATCATTATGTCTCCGCCGGCCATGCAATGCTCATCGCGGTGTCGGTCCTGGTGATCGCTTGCCCCTGCGCCCTGGGACTCGCCACACCCGTGGCGATACTTGCAGGGACCGGTGCAGCCGCCCGGAAGGGGATCCTCGTAAAAGGCGGCGATATCCTGGAGCGCATGCACAAGGTGGATACTGTCCTCCTGGACAAGACCGGCACGGTCACGACGGGGAAGATGCAGGTAACGGAGACGATGGGGCCAGTGGCCGGGGGCCAGGGGCTGGAGAACGACGATGACATCATACGATACGCCGCGTCGGCGGAACAAAGGTCCGAACATCTCCTCGGTGCTGCGATCGTCCGATTCGCACAGGAGCATGGCATATCGATATTGCAGTCAGGATCGTTCAATGCTGTTCCGGGACAGGGCGTATCGGCCACAGTCGAGGGGAAGAGAGTCGTCGTCGGCAAACGAACCCTCCTGGAGCAGAAGGGTGTAGAAATCCTCCCGGGGATGGTCGTACAGGCCCGGCGCCTTGAAAATAACGGCAGGACCGTGGTATATGTTGCCCGCGAAAAAGAGCTGCTCGGGATCATCGGCCTCATGGATATGCCGAAGCCTGATGCAGCTGCGGCGGTCCTGCGGTTGAAACGAATGGGCATCAATGTTGCCATGATCACCGGCGACAATCGGGAAACCGCCCGGGTCATCGCCGATCAGACAGGCATCGAGGATGTCCTGGCGGAAGTCCTTCCTGAAGAAAAGTCCGAGAAGGTTGGCGACCTGAAGCAAGCGGGCAAGGTCGTGTCCATGGTCGGCGACGGCATCAACGACGCGCCTGCCCTGGCAAATGCCGACGTGGGCATGGCCATGGCGTCTGGCTCGGACATCGCGATGGAATCGGCAGACGTTGTGATCATGCGGTCCGATCTGGCAAGCGTTGCTGAAGCTTTTGACCTGTCGCACGGGACATTCCGGGTGATCAAGCAGAACCTGTTCTGGGCATTCTTCTATAATTTGGCGGCGATTCCTCTTGCCATGGCAGGGGTCCTAAGCCCCGTTGTCGCGGCTGCAGCCATGGCGGCAAGCTCCGTCACCGTCGTCCTGAACTCGCTGAGGCTGAGGTAATACCATGCTGTGGACCATCATCGCGCTGATCATCCTCATGTTCCTTCTCGGCCTTGCAGCCTGGCTCATCTTTCTGTGGGCCGCTAAGTCGGGTCAGTTCGATGATATCGAACGGCCGAAACATCGGATGATGGATGATGACGACCCTGCCGACCGTCGGTCAAAAGAGCAGCTATGATCTCTTCACCAGACTATCTGGGAATTCTTATCATTGGACTCTTCGGCAGCGCGCACTGCATCGGCATGTGCGGCGGCTTCGTGGGCATGTACTCGCTCAGGAAGTCAGCGGCGCAGCCGGCCCTGTCACACCACCTTCTGTACAATCTTGGGAGAATAACGACCTATTCCCTGCTGGGCGGGACGCTCGGATCCATCGGTTCCTTCGCCGTCTATGCTGGAGAGCATCGCGTCATTCCGGGCATTGTGCTTCTCCTGGCAGGATTCATCATGGTCCTGATGGGACTGGACATCGCCGGAATACTCGGGAAGAGGGGACTTTTTGAGAGAACAGGAATCACCGATGCGGTGTTCTTTCGAAGGGTATTATTTCGAATACGTTCCCTGCAATCAATGGCGGGAACGTTCCTGCTCGGCCTGATGCTCGGGCTCCTGCCCTGCGGTCTGCTCTACCCGATTCTATTACACGCGTCATCGAGCGGCGGCTTCCTGCCAGGCGCCCTGACCGCGGCCGTGTTCGGCCTCGGTACCGTACCTGCCATGATGTCCTTTGGGTATGTGGTTTCCCGCATCCAGCCTCACCTGAGATTGCTCCTGTACCGCGTTGCGGCGGCGCTGATCATCCTTCTTGGTATGCGGATGATCCTTCGCGGCCTGGCGTTCAACAGCTGGATCCCTGCAGGCAGATTCTGGTAGCCTTCAGCATGGACCGTAAAACATCCATCAAATTACCGCTTGACAGCATCCTGTCGGGACGGTATTCTACACAACCGATTATTAACCGATCGGTTAATAATATATCATGGCATCGAGAACGATCAAGAGAAAGCAGGTCCTTTCCGGACGGCGTCCGAAGGCCTCGGCACGGGACATCGATACGCGGGCCGCGGTCCTGAAAGCTGCCCGGACCGTGTTCGCGCGTCGGGGATTCGAGGGCGCTTCGACGCGCGAGGTGGCAGAGATCGCCGCCGTCAATAATGCCATGATCTATTATCATTTCAAGGACAAGAACGAGCTCTACCGGGCGGTGCTGGCCGATTCGTTCAAGGCCTTCGACCGGATCTGGGAGCACAGCATATTCAGTTCGACCGCGACCGTCAAGAAGAAGATCCAAAAGTATGTCGAAGAGTTCATCCGGTTCCAGCATGCGAACGAAGAACTGCGAAGGATCATGTCCATGGAGTTCGCCGCCTGTTCGGAGAACTATAAATGGCTCGCCGACAACTATTTTTCGCAAAACTATGAACGGCTGGCGAACCTTCTAAGGGAGGGGGTGCGGTCCGGTGAACTGAAAAAGCATGACCCCTCACTGGTCATTCCGAGCCTGGTCGGCATGATCATCCACAGTTTCATCATGCGGCCCATCGCGGAATATGTCACCGGGAAGAAGCTAGACCTGACCGTGACGAGGTTCAGCACGTTTGTCACCGCCCTGTTCTTCGAGGGGCTCTGTTGTGAAAAGGGAACGATACCATTCCGGCAGGGGGCATCCTCATGAACGTACGAGCTCTATCCCTTGTTCTGCTGCTTGTGCTGGCCGTTACACCGGCAACAAGGGCCGCTCAGAGTATCACGCTGCAGAATGCCTATGACGCTGCACTCGCATCCTATGAAACGGTGAGGATCTCCCAGGAGAACACGGTCCAGGCGGACAGCAAGGTCGACCAGGCATGGACCTATCTCTACCCCAAGGTAACGGGGCTGGGCTCCTATCTGCGGTATAACGAAACGCTTCCGCCGAACGGTGGGGCGGTCATCTTTCAACCGCTCGGGCAGCTCCAGGCGGCAGTAGTATTGACCCAGCCGTTATATACCGGTGGCAGGGCGCTGGCCGCTCTCCGAGCCGCCAAGACGATGCAGGAATCGAGCAGGGACGATCTTTCATCGACCAAGCAGAGCCTCCTGCTGAGCGTATCCGAGGCCTATTATGCCGTTATCCGCTCACAACGGGTCGTTGAGGTCAGCAGGGGAGCGCTTGAGCGCATGGAACGCCACAAGAAGGTCACGGAGCGGGAAGCTTCGACGCGCCGTTCCAAGGCCAACGTTTCGGCGCTGCTGCGGGCCAATACGCTGGTTGACCAGTCGCGGATCTTTCTCGTAACGGCAGAGAGCAACCTGAAGACGGCGAGGCAGAGGCTCAGTCTGCTGACGCAGCTGCCCGAGGACGCCGCCGTCGTAGATCCCCCTGTCGTGCAGGCTCCTCCGGAGCCCGTGCGGACGCTCCAGGAAAAGGCCCTGAAGGACAGAGATGACTATATAAGCTCGCAGCTGGGCCAGAAGGTCGCGAAGGAGAACGTCGCCATTACGGCGGGAGCCCATTATCCTCAGATCCATGCGGAAGGCGGGATACGGTATACGGACTCGAACCCCACGACCCTGATGGATGCCACGACCTATTACGGGGGTGTCGTCCTTCAGGTCCCGATCTTCGAAGGCGGCCTCATGAAGGCCGAGGTCGCTGAGGCGCGTTCCAAGCAGCGCCAGTCCGAGCTGTCCACGGAGCTCCTGAAGCGGAACATCCAGAACGAGGTCGCCGAGGCATATCTCAACTATCAGACGCTCAGTACTGTTCTCGAAACGGCAAAAACCCAGTTCGAAAATGCGCGCAAGAACTTTGATACGGTCGAAAGCCTTTTTTCCGAGGGACTGCTCACAAGCCTATCGGTCATCGACGCGCAGCAGGCGTTGTTCCTCGCCGAACGGGAGCTGGTGGCAGCCTCCATAGAACAGCAACTTACGATCCTGAGGCTCCAGCGGTCCATCGGCGCGCTCGGAAAACAGACGAAATCATAGGACAAGGATACCCATGAGACTTCCTGAGATCTCGATCAAGCGTCCTGTATTCATGACCATGGTAGGCCTTGCGCTCATCGTGTTCGGTCTGGTGGCGTTCCCGAAGCTCGCCCTTGATCTCTTTCCGAAGATCGACTTCCCGGTGGTGAACATCACGACAAAGCTGGTCGGCGCGAGCCCCGAGATCATGGAAGTCGACGTCACGGACACCATCGAAGAGGCCGTGAACACGATCAACGGAGTAAAGTCCATCACGTCCCGGAGCATGGAGGAATATTCCATCATCACCGTGGAGTTCTTCCTCGAACGCAATCTCGAACAGTCCGCCCAGGATGTGCGGGACAAAGTGGCCGCTGTCCGTAACCGCCTCCCGAAGGACACGGAGCCGCCGGTGATCGAGAAGATCAGCCCCGAGGACCAGCCCATCGTCTGGATCGCGGTCTGGGGCGACCGGTCCGTCAAGGACCTGACGCATTATGCCGACAAGATATTGAAGCGAGACATCGAGAAGATCCCCGGTGTTGGATCGGTTACGATCAGCGGCGGCAGGACCCGGCAGATACGCTTCTGGCTGGACCGGAAAAAGCTGGAGGCTGTGTCGCTCACGGCGGACGATGTGAAACAAGCGCTTGGTCTGGAGCACCGCGAGGTCCCGGGCGGCCGGATCGAGAACCACCGCATAGAGTATATTGTCAAGACCAAGGGCGAATATGAGACCCCTGCGTCGTTCAACGATATGGTGATCACCTACCGGCACGGCAGGCTCATCAGGCTTCGGGATATCGGGAGGGCGGAGGACGGACTGGAGGACGAGCGTTCGATCACGCGGTTCAATGGCAAGACGAGCGTCGGCCTTTCGGTCAAGCGCCAATCGGGCGAGAATACCGTCGCGGTCGCGGAGCGTGTCAAGGCAGCTGTTGCCGCCACCCGTCCGCCGCAGGGCATGAAACTGGACATCACCTTTGACCAGTCGAAGTTCATCCGCCGTTCCATCGAAGATGTCCAGATATCGCTCTGGCTCGGCGCAGGCCTCGCCGTTCTCATTATCTTTGTCTTTCTCAGGAGCGTCCGGAGCACGCTGATCAGCGCCGTGGCGCTGCCCACGTCGGTGATCGCGACCTTTGCCTTCATCCAGGTCTTCGGGTTCACCCTGAACATCATGACCATGCTCGGTCTGTCGCTCTCCATCGGCATCCTGATCGACGACTCCATCGTGGTGCTCGAGAACATCTACCGCAGGATGGAGGAAGGGGAGCCGCCGATGCAGGCATCGCAGGAAGGGGCGTCGGAGATCGGCCTGGCGGTCATGGCCACTACCCTGTCCATCGTGGCCGTGTTCGTGCCCGTGGCGTTCATGAAGGGCATTGTGGGCAAGTTTTTCTTCGAGTTCGGCATCACGGTCACGGTTGCGGTCCTGATCTCCCTGTTTGTTTCTCTGACGCTCACGCCCATGCTGACCTCCCGGTTCCTGAGCCACACCAAGAAGCACGGCAAGGTCTATCTGTTCCTTGAAAAAGGATTCGACGCGGTGTTCGGCGTCTATCGCCCGCTTCTTGGATGGGCGCTCCGGAACCGTTGGAAGGTCATTCTGATGGCGCTGGCCAGCGTTGTCGCAGGCATCGCCCTTTTCATGGTCCTAGGCAAGGAATTCCTGCCGGCCGAGGACCAGGGACGGTACATGGTACGGCTGGAGACGCCCATCGACTATTCGCTGTCGCGCGCCGACAGCGCCATGCGGAAGATAGACGAGCAGCTCCGCCTGCGGCCGGAGGTGCTGAGCACCTTCTATGTCACCGGTTCCGACCTCACTCCCGATATCAACAAGAGCCGGATCTACGTGAACCTGAAGGAGCGAAAGGACCGGAGCATCGTGCAGATCGACTCGATGAAGCAGGTCCGCGATTCTCTTACCAGCCTGCCGGACATCAAACCGTCGGTGGAAGTGATCGCCATGGTAGGAGGCGGCATGCGGTCCGTGCCGATCCAGCTCATGATCCAGGGCCGCAACCTCGACGACATTACGATGCGGACGATCGCGATCAGGGATGCGTTCGCAAAACTGCCCGGCATCGTTGATGTCGATACGTCCATCGAGACCGGCAAGCCCGAGGTGCGGGTCCATATCGATCGCGAGAAAGCGGCGAATTTCGGGGTGAGCGCCATGTCCATCGGGAACACGGTCAATATCATGATCGGCGGAGAGATCGTGGGCAAGTATAAGGACGAAAAGGAAGGCGAGCGCTACGACATCGTGGCGCGCCTGACAGCCCCGGAAAGGGACCAGCCCTCAGCCCTGGATATGCTCTGGGTCCGCTCATCAACAGGCGAACTGGTGCGCCTGAAGGATGTTACCCGCATCGAGACCGGGAAAGGCCCCACCATCATCATGCACTATAACCGGCAGCGTGCCGCCACCCTGTTCGCGGGAACAGAGAAGACCAAGCCCATGGCCGAGGCCATGACCGATCTTGACAAGATCGTCAAGAAGAACATAAGCCCTGACATTTCCACCCGGTACGTCGGCATGGCCGACGCCATGCTGGACGCCTTCAAGAACATCGCCTTTGCCCTGGTCATCGCGATCATCATGGTCTACATGATCCTGGCGTCCCAGTTCGAGAGCTTCGTGCATCCCTTCACCATCATGTTCTCGCTTCCCGTGAGCCTTATCGGCGCCATGGGGCTCCTTATGGTCACGGGAGAGCGGATCAGCATATACAGCCTTATCGGCATCATTATGCTCATGGGCCTGGTGACCAAGAACGCCATTCTTCTGGTCGACTACACCATTACGCTCCGGAGCAGAGGAATGGGGCGGGATGACGCGCTTCTCAAAGCCGGTCCGGTGAGGCTCCGGCCGATCATCATGACCACGGCAGCCATGGTGTTCGGCATGCTGCCGACAGCCCTCAAGATCGGGGAAGGAGCCGAGTCCCGGGCTCCCATGGCCATCGCGGTCATCGGCGGCCTGATAACCTCAACGCTGCTCACCCTGGTGGTCGTTCCGGTCGTTTATACGCTGATAGATGATCTAGAGGAAAATTTTAGAAAGAACCGCGTAACAAGCTGAATTAACACATATATTTATTGTCAACTAGACTTCTAGTGTTACTCGATGTTTATTCTCGGTGAACCTGCAGCAGGTCAAGGCAAAAGAACATGCTGAAGCTCGGCCACATCATTTACTCGAATTGCTTTCCAGTCCATGCCGGGATCCTGACCGGGAAGGTCGAGTGCCCCTTCACGATCATGGAAGGCATACCGACCGAACTGAACCGGGCCCTCGTCGAAGGCAAGATCGATGTTTCGCCGTCGTCTTCGATCGAATACGCCACCTATCCTGGCAAGTACCGCATCCTGTCCGGCCTGTCGATCACTTCCCGGAACAAGGTCATGAGCATCCTGCTCGAGAGTAGAGTCCCTCTGGATGAACTGAACAATAGGACCGTGGCCCTGACCACAGCATCGGCCACATCGGTCGTCCTGCTCAGGGTGATCCTTGAGCTCTTTACCGGAGTGACCCCCGAATTCATGCTCTACGAGCAGGGAGTGGAGGACCCCTACGACCGGGCGGACGCCGTCCTGACCATCGGCGACCTTGCCCTCAAGCGTTCTGTCAGTCCCCGTTTCCCTCATGCCTATGACCTCGGAGAGCTCTGGCACCAGCAGACCGGTCTGCCCTTCGTGTTCGCGCTGTGGCAGGTGAACTACCGGAAAACGATCGAGCAGGACCTGGCACGGCTTGCCGATATTCTCCTGGAGTCGAAGCAGTACGGTTTGTCCCGCCTGCGCGAGCTGGCGGAAGGGCACGCTGCAGGCTTCAGGATCCCCGCTGACATGCTTCTGCAGTATTGGAATTGCTTCAGCTACGACTTCGGTCCTGAGGAGCAGAAGGGGCTCCTGACCTACTACGGGTACGCGGCGGAACTGGGAGCCATCGATGCTGTTCCGGAGCTCCGGATCTGGGAGAAGGGAGCATGACGGCGCCTCTCCGGCAGATGGACCACCACGGCCATGATCACGGGCATGATCATGCAGGGGAACACGTTGCCCATGCAGGCACGGGCGGAAGGAAAGGGCTTCTGCTCGCCCTCAGCATCACCCTGTTCATGATGATCGCCGAGATCGTCGGCGGTATCCTGTCCAACAGCCTGGCGCTCTTGTCCGATGCAGGCCACATGTTCATCGACACCCTGGCGCTTGCCCTGTCCTTCTTCGCCATGAAGTTCGCGGACATGCCGGCAACAGACAAGAAGACCTATGGCTTCTATCGTCTTGAGATACTCGCGGCGCTCCTCAACGGCGTGATCCTCGTGCTCATCTCGCTCTTCATCATCTACGAGGCGTACCAGCGCATCCTGAGCCCGCCCATGGTACAGGGGGCCCTGATGCTGATCGTGGCCGTAATCGGCCTGATCGTCAACATCATCGGCGCCCTGTTCCTGGTGAAACACCGTCATTCTACCCTCAACATCCGGAGCGCGTTCCTGCACATCATCGGCGACGCGGTATCATCGGTCGGCGTCATCATCGGCGGCGTGGTGATCTCTTACACCGGCTGGTTCCTTATTGACCCGGTGCTGAGCATCCTGATCGCCCTCGGGATCATTGCCGGCTCCTACAGCCTCGTGACCGAATCGGTGAACATCCTGCTCGAGTCCGCACCGTCCCATATCAACATCGAGTCCGTGGCCGCTGAGATTGCGACGGTGAACGGCGTTCGCGAGGCCTACCACGTCCACATTTGGACCATAACCTCCGGCGTCTATGCACTGAGCGCCCACGTCATCATCGATGACATGCCGGTGAGCGGCAGTCGGGAACTGCTGAAGGATATCCAGCACCGTCTCGCGGAGCGCTTCAAGATCCTCCACAGCACCATCCAGTTCGAATGCGAACGGTGCGTCGAGAGCGGAATCTGTCCGCTCCCTGATGATGTGAAAAACCACCGGTAACTCCTCATATTCCTTGACTTAATTGGCCGTATTCGCTACACTGTCGGAGCTTTTTCAGCCGTTATATCATATGAAACAAAATGTTACCGGCACGGTCCTGGTCACCGGCGGCACCGGCTTCGTGGGGAGCCACCTAGTCGAGCTGCTGATCGCGAGGGGCTATGATGTCGTCTGCCTCGTGAGGGACCTTCAGCGGCTCCGGTGGCTCCAGGGGCTGAAGGTGCGGCTGGTCAGGGGAGACTGCCAGGATCAGGCGTCGCTTGCAGCAGCGGTCATGAATGCCGCGATGGTCTTTCACGTGGCCGGTCTGACCAAGGCATTTCGCGCACGCGATTATTACGAGGTGAACCATATCGGCACCCGGAACCTTCTCGAGGCGTGCGCGCGGTACAATCCCGGGCTCAGGAAGTTCATTCTGGTCTCCAGTCTTGCCGCCGCTGGTCCCGCCGTTGACGGCAGGCCGGTACGGGATAGCGACCTTCCGCGGCCGGTGTCGGATTACGGGAGGAGCAAGCTTCTCGGCGAGTCGGAGACGCTCCGCTTTCGGGAACGCTTCCCCATCGTGATCCTCCGGCCCGCTGCGGTGTACGGCCCGCGCGATACCGATGTGTTCGAGCTGTTCAAGTGGGCGTCGAAGGGCCTTATTCTCGACATTCGCGGCGGGGAGCGCTTCCTGAACTGGTGCTATGTTGATGACCTGGTCGAAGCCCTGCTCCTTGCAGGCGAGCGCAGCGTTCCGAGCGGCAGCAGGTATTTCGTTGCCGAGGACCGGGTGTATTCAACGACGGAGTTCCATCAGGCGCTGCAGAGGACAGGCAGCGTGAGCGCGAAGGTCGTCAAAGTGCCGATCTGGATCGGGTACGCCATCGGTGCTGTTTCCGAGGCGGCAGGCGCCGTAAGGGGAACGGCGACGATCATGAGCCGGCAGAAGGTCCGTGAGGCGGTCCAGCAATACTGGACCTGCGACCTGGGCAGGACCCGTGACGATCTTGGCTTCAGCGCAGGCGTTCCGCTGGAGCAGGGGCTCGAACGCACCTGGAAGTGGTATCGGGATAATAATTGGGTCCGTTGATCACACTGCCGCAGAGGCCCATAGGGCACTTCGGACGTTCTTCGGCGTGAGCGGGCTCTGCCAGGGAAGCCATCGTAACCGTAAACCATCCGTTCGTCCTGAACCGGCGGACTCACAACCGGTTTGGCGGAAGGTGAACAGGGTATCAGGTATTTGTGCAGCGGTCGCAGTTTCGTTTGACACTATTTCAGACAGGATAAGAGGGAGGCAGTACATTGGATCTTTTTGAAAAGTGCACGAAGTACACTGCGGCAAAAGAAGTGATGGCAGCCGGATTCTATCCATACTTCCGCGTGGTTGAATCTGAGCAGAACCCCGAGGTCATGGTTCAGGGCAGGAAGATGATCATGCTCGGATCGAACAACTACCTCGGCCTCACGAGCCACCCCAAGGTGAAGGAAGCGGCCATCGAGGCGGTGAAAAAGTATGGGAGCGGCTGCGCAGGCTCGCGCTTCCTGAACGGCACCCTCGATATCCATGTGAAGCTCGAGGAGAAACTGGCCAAGTTCTTCCGGAAGGACAACGCCCTGACCTTCTCCACCGGATATCAGACGAACCTCGGCATCATCTCGTCCATCGCCGGAAAGGACGATGTGGTCGTCATCGACAAGCTGGACCACGCCAGCATCATTGACGCCTGCCGGCTGTCCTACGCCGATGTCAAGAAGTTCAAGCATAACGACATGACGAGCCTCGAGTTCATCCTCTCGGAATGCGGGGACCGGGGCAAGCTCGTGGTCGTCGACGGCGTGTACAGCATGGAGGGGGACATCGCGCCGCTGCCGGAGATCGTCAAGGTCTGCAAGAAGTACGGAGCGCGTATCATGGTCGACGACGCGCACGGCGTCGGCGTGCTGGGGAAAACGGGACGCGGCACGGCGGAGCACTTCGGACTCGAGAAGGACGTAGACATCATCATGGGCACCTACAGCAAGTCCATGGCCTCCATCGGCGGGTTCGTGGTTGCGAGCGAGGATGTGATCCATTACATCAAGCATACCTCACGGCCGCTCATCTTCTCGGCGAGCCCGCCGCCGGCCTCGGTCGCGTCCGTCATCGCCGCACTCGACGTCATCGACGAGGAGCCGGAGCGCAGGGAACAGCTCTGGCACAATACGAACAAGATGATGAAGGCTTTCAAGAACATGGGGTATGACACCGGGACCTCGGAGACGCCCATCATCCCGCTGCTCATGGGCGAGATGGAGCGGGCGTTCATGATGTGGAAGATCCTGAGCGACGAGGGCGTGTTCGTGAACCCGGTGGCCCCTCCGGCAACTCCACCGGGACGCTGCCTCATCCGCACGAGCTACATGGCGACCCATACCGATGAACAGCTCGACCGGGTGCTCGTGATCATGGAGAAGGCAGGGAAAAAACTGGGTGTGATACAGTAATCGTGAGCGTGAGCCTGAACAGGCGGAAAGCGTTTTGACGGCATAGCAGGATGCCCTTGGACACAACCCTCCCAGAGGTCCTGATGATCATGTCATCGTGTCAATGGTCTCAGATTTTCTCCGCTCAATCCAGGAGCGAGCGATTAGAATAGCGATACGTCCTTCCGGATCGAAGATTCCCTGCAGCAATCTGCAGGGAGCTTCAACAAACTACTATGCAGATCGAGCTCGTTTCCGATAAGCAGGGACTGGACCGGTTCATCCGGTTCCCCTGGGCGGTGTACGAAGGGAACCCGAACTGGGTTCCGCCGCTGATCAGCGAGATGAAATTCATCCTCGGCGATAAGAACCCGTTCTTCCATCACGCCGAGGCCGCATATTTCCTCGCAAAGGACGGCGACACCGTCGTCGGCCGCATCGCCGCCATCATCGACCGCAACCACATCAATACCCATAATGAACAGGCGGGGTTCTTCGGCTTCTTCGAGTGTCTTCCCGACCCCGCCACCGCCTGCGGTCTCCTGGACGCGGCAGCTGCATGGCTGAAGGAGCGCGACATCGAAATCATGCGCGGACCTATCAACCCCTCGACGAACGATGAATGCGGCTTCCTGCTTGAGGGCTTCGACTCGCCTCCCATGATCATGATGGCCTATACGCCGCCGTACTACCTCGATTACCTGGAGCGTTGCGGCTTGACCAAGTCCAGGGACCTTTACGCCTACCTTTCGGTCATCAAGGAAGTCTCTTCCGGCGGGAGGCTCGAAAAGCTTGCTTCCGGTGTGCAAACGCGGGTCCCCGGCATCACCGTGCGGCCTGCGGACATGAAGAACTTTCACCGGGAGCTGGAGGTCGTGAAAGAGATCTACAACTCGGCATGGAGCCACAACTGGGGGTTCGTTCCCATGACCGACGAGGAGATCGAGTCCATGGCGAAGCGGCTCAAGCCACTCATCGTACCGGAGCTGCTCATCATGGCGGAAGTGAACGGTGCCCCGGCGGCCTTCTTCATGGCCGTGCCGGATTATAATCAGGTGTTCAAAAGATTGAACGGAAGGCTCGGGCCCATCGGGCTGCTGAAGTTCCTGTGGTATTCGCGGAAGATCAGCGACATCCGCGTACTGACCATGGGGGTGAAAGAGGAATACCGGAAAAAGGGCATCGAGGGCCTGCTCTATCTCGAATCCTTCAAGGCCGCCATGAAGATAGGCTATGAACGGGCGGAGATGTCGTGGATCCTCGAGGACAATGTCCTGATGCAGCGCGGCTGCGAGCTCATGGGCGGGAGACTCTACAAGAAATACCGCATCTATGAGAAGAGCCTCAGATGACCGCGGTGCTGCGGTGGACCGCAATTGTCCTAGCAGGTCCGCGTATCGTCCCCCGTGAAGCTGCCCGCAGCACGCTGCGGGGAACCTTCGATCCACAGGCCGTTCCGTCATCCTAACTGCCCGCTGACCCTGCGGCACGCAGCGTGGAATGTGCCCGCTCCCTGATCCATGAAGCATATTGGAAGAAAAGTTTACCATCTCTTCGGCGGGCTCGGCCTGCTCGCGCTCTATTTCTTGCTCGGCCGGAGGAACGCGCTCGTCTGCTACGGGATCCTGTTCGTGGCCACCCTGGCCATCGATACGGCACGCCTCAAGGTCCCCGCATTCAACCGGTTCTTCTACGCCCATTTCAGCGGTTTCCTCAGGAAGAACGAACAGAACACGCTCACCGGCACCGCACCGTATGTGCTCGGCATTGGACTGACGCTGTTGTTCTACCGTACCGATATCGCAACTGCGGCTGTTTGCTTTCTCGCTTTCGGCGATGTTGCGGCGACGACCATCGGGGAGCGATGGGGCACAACAAAGATAGCGGGTGATAAAAGCCTGGAAGGGACCCTGGCATTTGCCGTCATTGCCACTGCTTCGGGATTCGCGCTTCGGCTCGCCGGTGTCCACCTCGCGCCCGGACTCATCGTGGCAGGAGCGCTGGTGGCTGCAGGTGTGGAACTGGCCCCCCTGCGTGTTAACGATAACTTCGCGATCCCCGTGGTGTCAGGCGGGGTCATGGAGCTGATCACGCGGCTTGGCAGTTGAACGTGAGGACCAGGCGTAAAGCGGCGGGGCAAGGTACACGGTCAGCACGGTCAGCGCGATGCCTGCCAGGACATCGACGACGTAGTGGTAGCGAAGGTACACGGTGGACAGGATCAGCCCGGTCACTGCCGGCATGAGCAGGGCGGCCAGGGCCCGTTCCCGGAACCTCCTTGCGTAGTAAAGCGTCATCAGGGCGATGGCGGTATGGCCGCTCGGGAACGCATCGGTCTTGGTGTTCTCGAGTGCGTTCAGCGTTTCCTGGATCGCTATGACAAGCGGGCCGGCAGCCAGGTCCCGCGTCTGCAGATGCGCAAGGGTGAAGCGGGGCCCAACAGCAGGGACCAAAAGGTAGCCGACGTAGGACAGGTAGAAACAGAGGATGATGCCGAAGATCGCTTCGTCGAAGGCGGTCTCGTTCTTTTTCAGGAAGAGCACGGCGCCCAGGACGATGGCCATGGGATAATAGCTGATGTAGGCGAACTGCAGCACCGCGGTCAGCAGGGGATGGACGAACCGTTCGAGCAGGACCGTGGGATGATGTCCCCCGAAGAGCCGGAAGTCGGCCTTGATGAGCAGGTCGTCGAAGGTGCTGGGCCAGACCCAGGGAATGATATCTCCCATGCTGTTGAACAGGACCGGGACGATCAAGACCGGCAGGAACGAATGGACGGTGCGCACCCAGGTCGGCGCCTTCGGGAACGAGGCGTACCGGCCGATGAGGAGCAGGGACACGATGAGGGCGGCAAAGCGGGCGATGAGCCGGCCCGCGTGTGGCAGCCGGGGCGACGCGGCGACCGTGACCGCGGCCAGGAGCGCGATGAAGGCGATCGAGAGCAGGTCGACAGGCTTGAGGGTCCTGCGCATGACCTCTTATACAATACCTCCCCGCTAATTGCAAGAGCATCTGTGTTATACTCAAACTATGCATAAGAGCTCCCGATCAGCCCTTCTCGTTCTTGCGGTCCTGCTGCCGTCGATCAGTGCATGTGACCATGGCCAGGCGGCGGAAAAGCTCTCCCTGAAGGAATGCATCGAAACGGCGCTCAAGGACCAGCCGGCGATCAGGGCCGCCCGGGAGAACGTCCGCGCCGGTCAGGGCCGGGAGACCCAGGCGGCATCGCCCTATTTCCCCCAGCTCACGGCAAGTACCGGCTATTCCGAGAGCCATGCTCCGCTGGGCGGCGCGTTCGGAGACAGCACAACGAAGAGCTATACCACGAGCATGTCGATCAACCAGACGCTCTATGACTTCGGGAAGACCGGAAATGCCTATGACGCCGCGAAATTGGGCACGCTGTCGCTGGAGCGGGACGCGGAACGGATCAGTCAGGAGGTCGTGCTGAACGTCAAGCAGTCCTATTATGCGCTCCTTGCAGCCAAGAAGCTCGTTGAGGTCGCCCAGAAGACGATCGAACAGACGGAAAGCCATCTGAAGCAGGCCGAGGCGTTCTTTCGCACCGGTTCAAAACCGAGGTACGACGTGACGCGGGCCGAGGTGGAAGTGAACAACGCAAGGCTCGGCCTGATCAATGCGAAGAACGGTGTGCGTATCAGGACGATCGCCCTGAACAACGCCATGGGGATCGATCCGGGGAAGGCCACGGAGATCGTGGAGGCGCTGCCCGCTGTCCCGGTTCTTCCAACGCTGGAGCAGGCGCAGCTGGACGCCCTTCAGAGCCGTCCTGACATGAAACGGATGGAGGCCGATATCGCGGCTGCCCGGGCCCGGCTGACGGCGGAGCAGGCGAATTACCTGCCGACGCTCTCGGCGAACGCTGCCTACCATTGGGCGAACGGGAGTACCGAGATGGGACCGTTCCTGGGGACGATGTTCAAGGGCGATGTCCAGGACAGCTGGAACGCCGGGATCATGCTGACCTTGCCCCTGTTCCAGGGCGGGTTGACGAAAGGCCGCGTCGCTGAGGCGCGTGCGAACGTGCTTGCGCTTGAAGCCCAGCGGGATAGTGTCAAACAGTCGATCCTCCTGGAGGTGAACCAGGCCTTTGCCGATCTCGAGAGCGCAGCTGCCCGGGTGGAGGTCATGGAAAAAACCCTGCAGAAGGCCCGCGAGAACCTCGACATCGCCCAGGGCAGATACAAGGCGGGCGTAGGACCCTACATTGAAGTGACGGATGCCCAGCTTTCGTCCGTGAATGCAGAAACAGATCGTATCAAGGCGCTGTATGATTATCATCTTGCGATCGCACAGCTCCTGAAGGCCATGGGCAGCAAAAGCCATGATTAGCATGAGGCCGCAGTGGGCCGTTGGCGGGAAAAGAGTAGAGGAGGATCGATGCCGCGAGTAGAATCAGTGTTCAGGGTCAAGCTCCCTATCAGGGCAGTGTGGTCCTTTATGTCGGACCGTAACGAAGTGGGCTGCCTGTTCCCGGGATGCAAGGGGGTCAAGATCATCGACGAGTTGGATGCGCTCTGGAAAGTGAGGGTGACCTTCGGGCCCTTCGCCCGGATCGTGGACCTGAAGACGCACACGACGGTTTTCAAGGAGTTCGAGCAACTGTCGTGGATCGGGAGCGGAGGCGACATCCACATGTCGGGCGATGTTATGCTGAAGAGGATCTCGGATGACGTGACCGAGGTGGTCTATCATCTGGAAGGACATGTAACCGGGCCGTTCGCCATGCTGCAGGACATTGTGGTTGCGGAGAAGCTGCGGGAGGTGAAGAAGAAGTTCATCAAGAACATCAAGGACGAGCTCGAGTGGCAGCTGGAAGAAGGCGTGGAAAAGAAGTGAAGCTGCCCTGGAACAAGATAGCGCTGATGGCTGCCGCGGCGGTGATCGTCATCGTGCTCGCCGTCGTAATGACCGGCAAGAAACCGGTACCGGTCAAGGTCCTTGAGATCAAGCGGGGAGAGTTGCGTGTCATCGTGAATGCGACGACCACGTCGACGGTAAAGTCGGAATACGAGGTCACCCTTTCCGCGCAGCGCACGGGAAGGGTCGTTACGCTGCCGGTGCGGGAAGGGGACCGGGTCAAGGCCGGAGACCTGATCGCACGGCTTGATCTGACCGAAGAATCCGTCCAGTCCGAGAGCGTTCTGGCCCAAAGCAGGGCGACCTACGAGGAGGCGGAGAAGAACCTCAAGCGATCGGAGGACCTTTTTGCGAACGGGATGATTGCCCAGCAGGACCTCGACAGCGCACGCAGGGCGTTCCAGGTGGCACGGTCCCAGTATGACGCCTCCCGGGACGATGTCAAGGTCAAGAAGGACTATTCCGTCATCAGGACGCCCTTTGGCGGCGTGGTGTCGAAGAAATACACGGAAGTCGGCGAGCTGCTCCTGCCCGGGAAGCAGATCGTGACCGTCGTGGACCCCGACCGCATCTATGTGCTGGCAACCATCGATGAAGTGGACGTGGGGCGGCTTCGTCTGGGGCAACCGGTGGCCATCAGCATTGATGCGTTCCCAGGCGAGAGGTTCAACGGCTCCATCAGGCGGATATCGCCCATCGTAAGCGGCGGAAAGCTGGAGACCCGGACCGCGGACGTGTGGATCTATTTCACGGCGAAGGACGCCAGGATCAAGCCGGGAATGTCCGCCGACGTCGAGATCCTCATCACGACGCTCACGGGGGTCCTGTCCGCTCCGTCCCAGGCCATCGTGGAGCGGGAAGGCAAGAAGCAGGTCTATATCGCGGAAGGGACGGACCTTGCGCCGGGCGCCACAACCCGTGTGCACCTGCGGCCCGTGGAGATCGGCGAAAGCAACTGGGTCAGCACGGAGATCAGGAACGGCC
>JAAXXJ010000222.1 GCA_013334545.1 Nitrospirota bacterium
GGTCCTGAGCGGATATGGCCTGAGCCTGGCGCCACGCATAGGCGCCCGCGCCACGTTCTATGATCGGGGCGCGACGACCATCGAACCGGTGGAGCGGAAATATACGTACGCCGGTGCGGACCTCAACGCGCGTATCTCGAGGGTCTACGGACAGGACGGAGAGTCCGGTATCGGCCGGGTCCGGCATTCCATAGAGCCGACGGTCTCGTATTCCTACATCCCCCGGATCGACCAGGGCGACTTCCCCCACCTGGATGCTGTGGAAGAAGTGCAAGCAGAGAACCTGGTGATGCTGTCCCTCATCAACCGGCTTACCGCCCGATATAAGGACGGTGCGAACGTGCGGACCTTCGACATCATGGTCTTTCGCCTGTCCCAGTCCTATAACGTGGGCGAAGCGCGGAACAAGGACCTCGAGAACACACACCCGCGTTCTGAGATCATAGGCGAACTTGCCGTCAAGACGCCGAAGCTGCTCACTGTATCGGCCAACGCAAACTACAATACGTATACCAACAGACTTACCTCCTCCTCCGAGAGCTTTGCGTTCAAGGGTGAGATCGTTCAGTTCGACATGAGCCACCAGTACCTTCGGGATCCCCGGACGCAGTTTCTCATCACCGGCCTCGGTTTGAAACTGGACAGGTGGGACCTGAAAGGCCAGGTGTGGCGCGATGTGGAGAACCGGACCATCACCCAGCGTGAGTACAAGGTCCATTATGCCTCCCAGTGCTGGGGTGTCGGGTTTTCCTATATGAACAAGCCGGGCGAGACGCAGTATCTCGTTTTGCTGGACCTCAAAGGGCTCGGCGGGATGAAGTTCTAGGGCTGCTGCTGTAGTCCGTGCAATCAAGGGATGAAGCGGAGAACGACTTCTATCAGTGAGAGACTGGTACACCGTTCACGCAGGAGGGAACATGGCCGAAGAGATCGTCATTCTGATCACCGCGGGTTCGCCTGACGAAGCGGCAACCATCGCCCGGACGCTTGTCGACGAACACCTGGCTGCCTGCGTGAACATCATTCCCGGTGTGAGCTCGTTCTTCTTCTGGGAAGGACGGACCCAGGAAGCCATGGAAGCGCTCATGATCTGCAAGAGCAGGATGCCGCTCATGGATGCATTCATTGCGCGCGTCAGGACACTCCATACCTATACCGTGCCGGAGATCATCGCCTTGCCCGTCGCGGCCGGCCTGCCGAGCTATCTTGCGTGGGTGAAGGATGCTACGAAGGGGTGACGCCGCCGTTAACGGCGCCCCCCGCTGGAGGACCGGACCGCATACCTCAGGGATCGATTATGAAGGCGGATAGGACCCGGAAACAGCTCATGGCCATCTACCATGCCCTCTTCAAGGCATATGGACCGCAGCAGTGGTGGCCTGGCGACTCCCCCTTTGAGGTAATGGTGGGGGCGGTCCTCACCCAGAACACCGCATGGGGCAATGTCGAAAAAGCGATCGCCAATCTGAGGGCAGGAGGCCCGTTAACCGTGGTCCGCTTCCGCGGTCTTTCCCGCCGCAAGCTCGCCAATCTCATCAGGCCGAGCGGATACTATACCATTAAGGCAAAACGCATCAGCAACCTCATGGCCTTTCTGACCGGATGCTATGGAGGGAGCCTTGCCCGGATGTTCCGGGATGATCCGGGGGAGTTGCGCAGAGGGCTTCTCTCGGTGAACGGGATCGGCCCGGAAACGGCCGACGCAATCATGCTCTATGCAGCCGGACATCCGGTCTTCGTGGTGGATGCGTACACGAGGAGGATCCTCAGCAGGCACGGGATGGTGAGCGGGGACGATGGTTACCACGTTGTCCAGCAGTTGTTCATGGACAGCCTTCCGCGGGATGCGAGCCTGTTCAACGAATATCACGCCCTCTTAGTAAGGCTGGGAAAGATGCACTGCACGAAGACCGCGCCCCGATGCAGCGGCTGCCCTCTCGAACCATTTCTGCCGCGTACGATCAAGGTTCATCAGCCAAAGCTCAAGAAGAATATCAGGAACAAGATCAAGATATTGAAGCGCCCTACGGTTCCCTACAATATATAGGGCTGGAAGGATTGGTATTTCAAAGAAAATCTTGACAGCAAAGCTGGGTCTGTGTTACTGTTTATCGAGTTACGGGTGCGTCTTCTCACCGCGGAGGGATGATGAGGGTAGGGAAAGTGAGAAATATCAAGAAAAAAGAATATTTTACGATCATGGTCGTGCCCGGCCCGAACTCCCCCGTGCGTACCCTCCGTATTTCAAAGTCTGCCATCAAGACATCGTTCCTATCGTTCCTCGGCGTGCTGGTCCTCTCGCTGTACCTGGTCTATGAGTATAACGATGTGAAGGATAAGGTCTGGGAACTGCAATCCATGCGCGAAGAGCTCATGCAGCAGAAGGCCCAGGTGCAGAATTTCGCGCTGAACCTTCTTGACTACAAGCGCCAGATGTTCCTGCTCCGCGATCTGGATACCAAGCTCCGCCGCGCGGTAAGCCTCGGCCCCCGGGACAAGGCCCAGCAGGTGCTCGGCATCGGAGGCCCCGACGAGCTTGGCCTTCAGAACCTCACAGCGCTCGGTGAAAAGAAGCAGGCCGAGGCGCTCAAGGAAATGAGCGATGAACTCACCCAGCTTAAGGGCGCGGCATCCCGGCAGGAAGCCAGCCTGCAGGTGTTGATAGAATATTTCGAGGACAAGCGATCACTGTACGCATCTACGCCTTCCATCTGGCCCGTGCGCGGCTGGGTCACCTCCCGCTTCGGGAGCAGGATATCGCCCTTCAGCGGCATCCAGAAGTTCCATGAGGGCATGGACATTGCGGCGCAGACGGGTACGCCGGTCGTGGCCTCTGCCGACGGCGTGGTTGTCAAGGCCGGTTTCGGCACGGGTTACGGCAACATGGTCGAGATCAGCCATGGCTACGGCATCAAGACGCTCTATGCTCATAATTCCCGCCTCAACGTGAAGGCCGGACAGCGCGTTCGGCGTGGCGATGTCATTGCATATGCCGGCGACTCCGGCTCCAGTACGGGGCCTCACCTCCACTACGAAGTGCGTCTGAACGGCCTTCCGGTCAATCCGGGGAAATATCTGAATTAAAAGGGCGCGTTCAGGCCGTACTTATCCTATCATCCCTATGGCAGCGAACTCAAACGTTCATAAACATCTGGCTTGGGGAATAGAGCTCAGGGGCTACATGAGGCTCATCTCTGTTGTTCAAAACCGTAGTTTCACCAGGGAGCGGCAGCGGTAAAAGGGGAGCCGCGGCCGCCGGCGGAACTACACGCAAGGAGGGAGTACGATTTATGTCGAACGGGAAAGTGAAGTGGTTCAACGAAGCAAAGGGATTCGGTTTCATCGAGCCGGATGGCGGAGGAAGGGACGTCTTCGTGCACTACTCAGCCATTCAGGGCGAAGGCTTCAAGACTCTTTCCGAGGGCCAGCCCGTCACCTTTGATGTTGTTCAGGGAGAGAAGGGGCCCCAGGCAGCAAATGTAAGCAAGGATTCTTAAACCGGCATACCGAAGCATTCCGCGACGGACTTGGTCTGCGGTAAGCTCGGTACAGCAGAAAGTCACAGGCAGACACGATCGGAACCCTGGAGGCCCCTCTCTCCGGGGTTTCTTTGTTCGTGCGACAGCAAAAGGAACATCTCCATTACATAAGGGTAACGCAAGGATTTCTGGAACGAACACCCTCTTAGGTATTTCTGCGCAACAGTGAGAAGCGGGCCGCAGAAAGAAACGAATCTCTTTCTTTTAGCAGCTCTATGCTCCGTTGTGCTAGGCATGCAGGATACTGTTTTTGATTTCTCGCTTGATTTGTGAGATTCCAGCAGCGCTTCCCCTTCGGAAGCGCTGCTTTTTTGAAAATTCTTGCTCCGGGTAGGCACCGGCATGCATACGCACAGTTGTCGCAGCCGGGCCGCCGGTGCTGGGGGAAGAGGCGAGGTTAGCATGGTGCAGGGACAAATACGCGCAAAAAGAACGGCCGTCGGAGTATGTCCCTCGGCGGCCGTTGCCGTTCCGATGCAATGCGCTGTTCAGCTGCTCCCGAACTTCTTCTCAAGCACCGTGGCCGCGTAGAACCCGCCGAGCGCCATCACGACGATCGCAGCGGCCACTCCCAGGACGGGGAGGTTGAAGTACTGGGGGACGGTGACCTGTCCCATGCTGGTGCTGTTCACGAACGGCATAAGGACCGGGGAGAGCTCAGCATAGACGAACATGCCTGCCAGCAGGCCTCCTACATAGACCATGCCGTCGATCTTGCCCGTGGCGACCGCCACGGCCGACGTGCCGGGTCAGTACCCTCCGATAACGAAACCGACGCCGAGGATCAGGCCGCCGGCCATCATGGGAACGATGTACGTCCCGATGAGGGGTAGCTCGCCGATATCGAGGAACCCCGCGCGGTTCAGAACCATGACCCCCACCATGGCCGTCACAAGCGCCGTGAACATGACCTTGAAGACCGAGAGGTCGGTGAGGTAGAACTGGGCAACGAGCTTGCGCGCACTGCCGAATCCGGCGCGCTCCAGGAAGAACCCGAAGGCGATGCCGATCAGCAGCGCGAAGAACAGGTCGTACGAAGGGCTCAGGACCCCGTATGTGATGAGCGGTGCCGTCATTTCCATTCTCTCCTCAGAAAGAATGCAGTGCCATACGCACCGGCGAATACCGACATGGTGAACACCCAGCTCCCCAGGTTCAGGAGCGCCCCTCCCGTGATGGACTGGCCGCTCGTGCAGCCCCGGGCGAACTGTGCCCCGAAGGACACGAGCAGACCGCCGACGAAGGCCAGTGCCAGTCGGCCCTTGTCGGAGATGTTCGGGCCCCGCTCGATCGTTTTGGCCACCCGCCGTGCGAAGTAGCCGGACAGGAATCCGCCGATCATCACGCCGAGCACTTCAATGAACAGCCAATCCTTGAAGGGATTGGACGCCCGGGACAGGTACTTCTGGTAGAAGGGGTTGTCCCCTGCATGGACCGGCGCCACCAAGTTGACCACGAAGCTGACCACTGATGCAAAGGCGCCTGACGCCCCCAGACCCCGTCCTGCGATAACGAATGCCGCTAGCAGCACCAGCCCGATTCCGACCCCGGCAAGATAGGGATTCATGTACGGCGCGGGCCGCGCGCCTGTTTCCTGAACAAAGCTGCTCTTCATAACCATCCTTCTTTCGTCTGTGAGAAACCTGGTACTACATGACCGGGATGCGAAATATGCAAGTTTAGAATATTTGCAACTATAGGGCTAAAAAAAATGGCCGGTATCAGGCGCCGGAAACAGCCTTTTTCTTCGCCGCGTGCTGCTCGAACAGCACTTCCTTCATGAGCGCACAGGCCTCGATGACCTTGGGATTGGCCACGCGATAGAAGATGTTCACACCTTCCCGCCTCGTTGTCAGGATGCCCTTGTGAC
>JAAXXJ010000223.1 GCA_013334545.1 Nitrospirota bacterium
CACGGAGACACGGAGGCACAGAGGAAGACACCCAAGTGAAACATTGTCTATGAAAGATGTCCTCTGTGAACTCTGTGTCTCTGTGGTGACGAGGCAGTTTCAGTCCCATGTTCTGTCAGAACTGAAAGTACTTCAGCATGCCTTTTCCCACCGGCTTCGCCCTCTTCAACATCTTATCCACAAACCTTTTCGCCTTTTCCACAGCCTTTTCCACAGGGTATCCCTGCCCGATGAACACGGCTATGGCCGACGAAAGCACGCATCCTGTGCCGTGGAAATCGCCTTTCCGGCGCAGTGTGGAGAACTCATATACCATCCAGTCGCTGTACAACGCATCCACTGCCGGCCCGGCCCCATGGCCGCCCTTGATCAGCACGTACCGGGGTCCCATGTCCAGGAGCCTTCCGGCGGCGATATCTCGGTCATTGCGGGTCCTGATCCGGGTCCCTGTCAGTGCCTCGGCCTCCGGGATGTTCGGTGTGATGACAAGCGCCAGCGGGAAAAGCTCCTTCTTCATTGCCCGAACCGCTTCCGGCTTAAGCAGCATCCTGCCGGAACTCGAACGGATGACCGGGTCCACGATGAGGTTCGTGATGCAATGCTCTTTCATGGATTTTGCCACGGCCCGGACCGCCCAGGGCATCAGTAGCATGCCGGTCTTCACAGCATCGGGACGGATATCGGCAAGGAGCGTATCAAGTTGTTCACGGAAGGATCTCTGGCCGACTGAGTACGCGACTTTGACGCCCCTGCTGTTCTGGACCGTAAGCGCGGCCGGGACCGCCATGCCGTGGGCGCCCAGAATCTGGAAGGTCTTGAGATCGACCTGGATGCCTGCCCCGCCCGATGGATCGGAGCCGGCGATGGAGAGGACTTTTATCACACTATCACCGAGATCATGAGGAACGGCATTAAACGCTGAAGGAACTATGATAACATATGATGATCGCAGCTATGTCGTTACATACTCTTTTTCATACGATATCAGCGTAAATCTGCGTTGAATGGTTTTCAGGTCAATCCAGCTTCAATTTGATCAGCTCCAGCGGGTCCACCTTCGCACCCTGCACGCGTACGCCCCAGTGGAGATGCGCACCCGTGGACCTGCCGGTGGAGCCCACCAGGGCGATCACATCACCCTTTCGCACCGCCTGGCCGTACTTGACCGTGGCTTTCGAGAGATGGAAGAACATGGTGTAGATGCCCTGGCCGTGGTCCAGCACAACGCTGTTGCCGGAGTAGAACTGGTCGTCCACTAGGATGACAACGCCGTCGTTCGGCGCCTGCACCGGGTCCCCTTCGTCGGCGTTGATATCCACGCCCGAGTGAGGGTTCTTGGGGATGTTGTTGATGATCCGTCGCACGCCGAAGGGCGTGCCCAGCGCCTTCCCCGGCAGCGGATCAATGAAGCGCCCGCTCCAGACGCGCAGGGAATCGACCGGCCAGATGGACGCCATCTTCCTTTGATCGCGCTCTGCCCGCGCCTCGTTCTCGGGCGAGAGGACCACCATGTCCTCGGGCAGGGTGAGACGCTGCACCGGATACCTCTTCTTCACGATCAACACGTCCCGGGCAAGCGGTGTTCCGTCCACGCTCAAAGCGAGCTGATAGGGCCCCGGCTCGGTGTTCAGGTCGATCCCGGTTACCGCCTTGAAGGCGCCCTTCGCCGGGTTGAAGTGGAGCTGCTTTCCCCGGAACGAGCCCTCCACCATCCCGACCGCGTTCTTCACCGTCACGACCATGAGCCCGCCGGGAACGATCTTTTTGGGGGAGATGAGGATCGAGGGCGGCGTTGCATCCGCAGCCCACGCATGCGAAGGCATGCATAACAGCACGATGACGGCCACTATATCCTTGATGAATTCCCCCACGCTGGCACCCCTGCGGTGAGCTGAGCCACTCTCGCGTCACCGAATGAACTTCGCCACGTAATCACGAATGTCACGCATCGACGATCAAAGGAGCATTATCCTGCTGCCCATTCGTGCCCTATGTCCCGTTCGTGCAATTCGTGTCCACGCCTGTTGTTATTCCTGCTTTCCGGTCATCGCGCCTGCTTCTTCCTTCCATCTTTCTTCAGATACTTCGACACCCCCTTCATGGAGCAGAACTCGCCGCACATGCTGCAGACGTCGGACTCCTTGGGCAGGCTGGATTCGCGCAGCTTCCTCGCCCGATCGGGATTGATGGACAGCTCGATCTGTCCCTTCCAGTCCAGGGCCTTCCTGCGCCGCGCCATTTCCCTGTCCCATTCCATGGCGCCCGGGACGCCCTTGGCGATGTCCGCGGCATGGGCCGCAATGCGCGAGGCAATGACGCCATCTCGCACGTCCTCGAGGTCCGGCAGGCGCAGATGCTCCGACGGCGTGACATAGCACAGGAAGTCCGCGCCGGCTGCTCCCGCGATTGCCCCGCCTATGGCCGACGTGATATGGTCGTATCCCGGCGCAACATCGGTCACGAGCGGGCCGAGCACGTAGAACGGCGCGCCCTTGCACAGCTCTTTTTGAATTCTGATGTTCGTTTCCACCTGGTTGATCGGAACATGGCCCGGCCCCTCGATCATCACCTGCACGCCTGCTTCGTGGGCATGGTCCCGCAGCTCGCCCAGCGTGATGAGCTCCTGGATCTGCGCCCGGTCCGTGGCGTCGGCCAGACACCCCGGCCGCATGCCGTCGCCGAGCGAGAGGGTCACGTCGTACTTCTTCGCGATCTCGAGGAGCCGATCGTACTGCTCGTACAGCGGGTTCTCGGCGTCATTGGTGATGATCCATTCGAGATGGAACGCGCCGCCGCGGCTCACCACGTCCATGATCCTGCCCTGCGTGCGAAGCCGCTCAACGCTCTCGCGGGTCACGCCGCAATGCACGGTGATGAAGTCCACGCCCTCCTCTGCCTGCTCGTCGATGACCCGGAACAGCAGGTCGGGGTCCATCTGGACGATGGACTTGCCCTGCCCCACGGTCTCGACCGCCGCCTGGTAGATGGGCACCGTGCCTATTGCAACGGTGGACTGTTTCAGAATTTCCTTCCGGATCTCGATGATAGGCCCGCCGGTGGAGAGGTCCATGACCGCGTCCGCGCCGGCTGCGACCGCCACCTTGAGCTTCTCGATCTCATCGGGAATGGACATGCGGTCCTTGGAGGTCCCGATGTTGGCATTGATCTTTGTCCGGAGGCCCCGGCCGACGCCGAGCGGCGTGATGTTCCGGTGCCGGTTGTTCCGGGTGATGACAATGGTCCCGTTCTCTATGCCGCCACGGATATGCTCGGAGCTTACGCTTTCAGCCCGTGCCACGGCTTCCATCTCGGGAGTGATATTGCCTTTCCTTGCTTCGATGATCTGGTTCATACTCTACCTCGCCTCGTTGCTCCCGGGCAGGACCCAGTCCTACCGGGGAGAGCAGTCTAGACAGACAAGCCTGTTCAGAACGGTCGCCGCCTGAACGAACATTGCCGCGGCCTCTTTTATGTCAGGGGCAGCCAGAATAGCCGAAATCATCGAAATACCGGAGGCCCCTGACACAATAACCTGCCTGAGATTCCTACTTTTTATACCACCAAGCGCAAATATTGGTATCTTAACTTCATTTTTTAGTGCTTTTATAGCATCTATTCCCACGGGAGCGCCATATTCTGATTTTGACGGGGTCTCGAATATGGGCCCGAAGGTGATGAAGTCCGCCCCGCCAGCCTCTGCTGCCCTTGCTTCTTCTAGCTTATGCGTGGACACACCGATCAGCAGCCCCTTGCCTGCGGCCTTCCTGACGGCTTCAGGAGGCATGCTCTCATGGCCGAGATGCACTCCGTCGGCACCAACTGCCACTGCCACGTCGACGCGGTCGTTGATGAACAGCTTCGCCCCGAACTCCCGCGTGATCGTCCGCAGTTCCTGCGCCAGGGCAAGCAGCTCCCGCACCGGCAGGTCCTTCTCCCTGAGCTGAACCGCCTTCACGCCGCCCTCGAGCGCCAACCGGACAGCCTCGGGGAGCGGTTTCGTCGCGATCTTCCGGTCGGTAATGAGATACAGTCTGAAGTCAACAGCCAAGGCAAACTCCTGTTCAACGCAGATGGACGCTGATGATCTATGAAATACGCTGAAAAACTCTGCCCTCATCTGCTGCGTCCATCATATGCATTTCAGCGTCCATCTGCGTTGAATGCATCTCTCCGTGACTCTGTGCCTCCGTGGTAGCACGAGAACTACGTTCCGATCATCCCCTCGACCGGGCTGCTGGCCGTGGCATAGAGCTTCTTCGGCATCCTGCCGGCCCTGTACGCAAGCCTTCCCGCCATAACACCGTATTTCATGGCCTCCGCCATTCTGATCGGGTCCTTTGCCGCCGATATCGCCGTGTTCAGCAGCACGGCGTCGCAGCCCAGTTCCATGGCGATGGCGACGTCCGAGGCCGTTCCCACGCCTGCATCCACAATGACCGGCACCTTTACGGACTCCATGATGATCCGGATATTATACGGGTTCCTGATGCCGAGGCCGGACCCGATGGGCGCGGCTAGCGGCATGACCGCCGGACAGCCGATGTCCACAAGCTTCTTCGCCATGATAGGATCATCGCTCATGTAGGGCAGGACGATCAGCCCCTCCTTCAACAGCACCTTCGCGGCCTCGAGCGTGGCCTCGTTGTCGGGGAAGAGCGTCTTCTCGTCGCCGATCACCTCGAGCTTCACCAGCTTCGTAATGCCCGCCTCGGCGGCCAGCATAGCGTAGCGGATGGCGTCCTTGGCCGTATAGCACCCGGCGGTGTTCGGCAGGATCTTGTACTTCTTCGGGTCGATGAAGTCGAGCAGGTTCTCCTTCGACCTGTCGATGATGTTCACGCGCCGCACCGCGACCGTGACCACATCCGTGCCCGAGGCCTCGATGGCCCGCCGGGTCTCGTCGAAGTCCTTGTACTTGCCCGTCCCGACCCAGAGCCGGGACTGGAACTCAATGCCCGCAATCACCAGTTTGTCATCAATCATTTATTACTCCTTCATGAAAGCCCTGCCACCGGGATCACCGAGTGCACAGAGAACGGCGTGCAATGGCTGTCTCGCGATCTCCTCGGTGAACCTCTGTGGCTATATATTATTTTTCCCTTTTTTCTTCGCCTTTTTCTTCGCCGCTACATCGCCGCGCTGGTGGACCTGGACGTAGCAGTTGTACGACGCAAGCGTCTTTCCGCTCTCGCGGTCCATGCTCTTCTTGTACACTACCGGGAGCCGCGTCTCATCGCTTTCGAACTTCAGGAGGTCCTTCAGCCGCGACAGCACGCTGTCCACAAAGGCCTTGCTGCCCGTGATCCTGACGCCGTCCGCTGCGTACGTACTTCCCTCATGGGTGTACCGGACCGGCTTGGGGGCCAGTTTCTGGTTGGCCCGCAGCTT
>JAAXXJ010000224.1 GCA_013334545.1 Nitrospirota bacterium
TTTTTTTGCAGATCAGTCATTGAATGCCTTTTGGGAGCCACAGATGAACACAGAGTGAGATGAAATAGTGAGGTGCAGCGCTTCGATCATCGAGTCTGTGAAACAAGGCTGACACACGTCCCCTTGTCCCCTTGTCTCCGCGTCCCCGTGTCCGCTGTATCAGTTCCCCCACTTCAATTTGGTCCGCAGGATCTCGTAGTAGTTCTTGGTGGGATGTTTGATGAGCCTGACGCGGTACTTTGCCTTCTTCACTTCCACGACGTCGTTCTGCCGCAGCGCGGTGACCACCTGGCCGTCGAAGGAAAGAGAGGCGCCTTCGCTCCGGGACAGGAGCTTCACCCGCACCACCGAGCTGTCGGGAATGACGATGGGCCGGTTCGAGAGCGTGTGGGGGCAGATGGGCGTCACGACAAAGCAGTGGAGCGCCGGGTGAATGATGGGCCCGCCCGCCGAAAGGGAATAGGCCGTGGAGCCTGTGGGGGTCGCGAGGATCAGGCCGTCGGCCCGGATGGCAGTGAGATAGTCATCTCCCACCGAGACCTCGAGCGACACCATGCGCGCGAAGGTGCCCTTGCTGACCACCGCGTCGTTCAGGACCGTATGCTCCGCGATCGTCTTCCCCTTCCGGATGACGCTCGCGAAGAGCATCATGCGTTCATCGGCACGCAGCTTGCCTGCCAGCGCTTTTTCGAGATTTCCATACAGCTCCTCGAGCGGGACCTCGGCCATGAACCCCAGGCTGCCCAGGTTCACGCCGAAGATGGGGACATTCTTGCGGGAGTCGGCCACGAGCCGGGCTGCGGACAGAAGCGTGCCGTCGCCGCCCAGCACGATGATCATGTCGACAAGCGATGGAAGCTTCCTGGGAGCATGGCCCGTGAGGTCCAGGCTGGCCGCGGTCCGGTCCTCGAGGAACACCTTCCGGCCCTTCGCGGTCAGCCACTTCGACAGCTTCCTGACAGCATCGTGAGCCCTGGGTATGTCCTTGGCTATGATCCCGATCTTCTTCATATCACTCTTTCACCGAGATGTACTTGTCGTCGGCAATGCTTTTCCTGAATCGGACCAGCAGTCTCTCGTACCGCTCCCCTTCGGCAAAGAACCCGATCTCCCTGCTGTTCTCAGAAACGTCGGAAATATACACGTTCAATTTCTCGTCCGGAAGCTCTTCCTCGGCCCGCTCGGCCCATTCTATCACTGTGGCGCCGTCGGAATCAAGGTACTCCTCGAAGCCGATGGATTCGAGCTCCGACGGGTCCTTCAGCCGGTACAGGTCGATGTGGTACAGGGGGATCCGGCCCTGGTATTCGTTCACGAAGGTGAACGTGGGGCTCGTGATGTACTGGTCCTGGACCTGAAGGCCCTGGGCGACACCATAGGTGAAGTGCGTCTTGCCGGCACCCAGGTCGCCGAAGAGGCAGATCAGGTCTCCCGCCTCGAGCATGGTCCCGAGGACCCGTCCGACCTCCTCGGTCTGCTCCGTGCTCGAGGTGATGACGCTGAACATCAGCCGGCCTGTTGCGCAACAGCCTTGACCACGTCGCGCTTGCCCACGATGCCGACGACCTTTCCGGCCTTTACCACCGGGAGGATATGGACCTTCTTCTCAGCCATGATGGTTGCGATGTCCGTCAGGGTGGTATCCTCGGAGATCGTGATGACCTTCTTCGAGCAGATGTCGCCCACCTTGGTGGCGGTCACGCGCCTGACCTCATCGGCGAACTTCTTCGAGCTCTCAAGATAGATGGCTGCGTCCAGGAAACTTACCACCGTCGGGATGTGGAGCCGCTTGTTCTGGCTGATGAGGTCGTTCTCGGTCACGATGCCAACGATGGCTCCGGCGGCGTTCACAACGGGCGCGCCGCTGATCTGGTTGCTGACCAGCAGGCTGGACAGCTCTTCTATGGACGTATTGGGCGTCACGGCCACGACGTCCTTCGTCATGATGTCTTTCGCAGTCAGCATGGGATCACCTCACTAGAGAAAAGATTTAACCACGGATGAACACGGTAAAGCAATAACCGTCTGGCCGCAGTAAACATGCAAGAGATATCTCTGTTTTTTCGTTTCTTCGGTGCAAAAAAGATTTCAGGTCTAAACCGTGTTAATCCGTGGTTACCATCATCTGTTTGATCGCCTGTGGTATCTTCTCGATCACGTCCCCGGCGATCATCCCCGCCTCGCCCTTGTCCCCAGCCGCGAGGTCGCCTGCGAGGCCGTGAAGATAGACGGCAAGACATGCCGCCTGCGTCGGTCCGTATCCCTGCGCGAGCATGCTGCCGATCATACCGGTCAGCACATCGCCGGTGCCGCCAGTAGCCATGCCGGGGTTGCCAGTCGAGTTGATGTACACATCGCCGTGGGTCGTCGCGACGATCGTGCCCGCGCCCTTGAGCACCAGGGTCACGCCGTACTTTCCGGCAAAGTCCTGCGCACTGTTGATCCGGTCGCGCTGGATGTCCTCTGCCGATACGCCCAACAGCCGCGCCATCTCCCCCGGATGGGGCGTCAGGACCACGGGTGCTTTGGCCTTGAGCAGGATGCCGGGATTCCCGGTTAGGGCGTTCACCGCGTCGGCATCGATGACCATCGGCACGGTAATGCGCTGAATGAGATCTTTCACGACCTGGACGGTCTCGTAGTGCGTCGTAAGACCGGGCCCGATGGCGCAGGCGCTCATCCTTCCCGAGGCCTTCACAAGCTCGTCTTCAGAACCGATGCTGAGCGTCCCGTCGACGCTCTCGCCTGTCGGCAAGCACATGGCCTCGAAGACCTGCTGCTGGATGATGGGAACGAGCCCAATGGGTGTTGCAACGCTTACGAGACCGGCGCCGCTCCGCAGCGCCCCCTTTGCAGCCATGATCGCCGCGCCTGCCTTGCCCAGGGAGCCGGCAATGACCAGGAGATGGCCATAATCCCCCTTGTTGGCATCACGGTCGCGTACGGCCACCTGCCCCCCTGCCAGGCCCTGGTCGAGCATGATGACGCGAATCTTCTCCTTTTCAACGACCTCGGTCGGTATCCCGATGTCCGCAACGCGCACCTGGCCGGCGAACGAGGCTCCGGGGTACAGCACCAGCCCCCGCTTGGGAAGGACCATGGTCACGGTCAGGTCGGCGCGGACCGCAGTGCCCATCACCTCTCCGGTGTCGGCGTTGATGCCCGTGGGAATGTCCACGGCAACCACGGGCCTGCCTGCCATGTTCATGAGCTCGGCGGTAAGGGCGTAATTCCCCTTGAGCGGAGACGATAGTCCAACGCCGAGCATCGCGTCAATGAGGATGTCCGACCATTCGATGACCTCGGCGATGGCCGCGGAGCTCGCGTTCGGGGCGACCTCGACGTCGGTCTTGCGAAGGATCGACAGGTTCAGCTTTGCTTCGTCCTTGAAGGAGGCGAAGGGCGCGAGCAGGGCAACCCGCACGGGCACCCCCCGGATGCGGAGCCTGCGCGCCAGGGCAAGGCCGTCGCCGCCATTGTTCCCCTTGCCGCAGATGATGCCGACCTTGACGCCGGCAAGGCCGTCGAAGAACCGCTCCATCTCGAAGACGATGGCAGAGGCCGCGTTCTCCATCAGCACGGGCCCGGGTATGCCGAACTCCCGGATGGCCCGGCGGTCGATGTTCCTGATCTGTTGTGCAGTAGCGATCTTCATGAGCTAGAACCTGTATTCCTAATTGACAAATGCGATACCGAACACGAATAGCACGAATAAGACGAATTACACGAATGAATTATTGCTCTGTAAGTCGATGTACAATCTTCAAGGAAAACGTCATTCCCGCGAAAGCGGGAATCCAGATCTTACATACTATCCTAGATTCCGGGTCATGCCGGAATGAGGGAAGATACTTTTCTCCGCATCCCCGTGTCACCGTTTCGCCGCGTCGGGTCCTGCCCTTGCCGGCCCTCTCATGCCTCGTGGTGGACCTCCGTGGCGCCGAACCGCGCCCCGCCGATCAGGATCACGTGGGCGACGGCATATCCCTCGTCATGGGAGTAGCTCAGCAGGATCTGCTTCACGCCCTTGAGGTCGGCATGGTCCTTGGCGATGCCGGTGAGGTTCACGATGGGACCTCCGCCGATGCCGTGCAGCACCTCGATATCGGTCCATTTCATCCCGGCGGAGAGGCCGGTCCCGAAGGCCTTGAGGACGGCCTCCTTGGACGCGAACCGCGCGGCGAAGTGCTGGGGAGGGAACTTCTGTCGGTTGCAGTAGTCCCGCTCTTTCTGCGTGAACACGCGCTCAAGAAAACCCGGATGCGCGCTCCCCGCCTTCTCGAGGCGGCTGATCTTGACCAGGTCGACACCGATGCCGATGATCATATACCCTCACAACAATAAGAATTGCACAAATACATCAGTTCCATGGGAACCACGGGTCCCGACTGCGTCGGGACACACAGATAAGAGCAAAAGAAGTACATATAAATTTCCATGATTAAACCGTGTGTCCGCAAAGCGGACCAGTGGTTATCGATCGTTTCGATACTTGGTTCCTAGGACCCGACCAGTTCGATCATATCCCGCACGGCCCGGTCCATGCCTGCGAGCGCCGCCCGGGAGATGATGCTATGCCCGATGTTCAGCTCCTCGATCTCGCGTATCCCTGCGACGGCCTTCACATTGACGTAGTTGAGCCCGTGCCCCGCCCCCACCCGGAGGCCCAGGCTCGCGGCGAGCTTCGCGGACTCCACGATCTTCCCGAACTCGGTATTGCGCTCTTTTTCAATTGACGCGTTGGCATAGGCTCCGGTGTGGATCTCCACCCACGCAGCGCCCGTCTTCTTTGCAGCCGAGATCTGTTGTTCGTCGGGGTCAATGAACAGGCTGACCGGGATGCCGGCGTTCTGCAAGCGTCCGATGTATTCCTTCAGGACCTCGACCCGTGCAAACACCTCGAGGCCGCCCTCGGTGGTGAGCTCCTCGCGTTTTTCCGGCACCAAGGTCACGATGTCCGGCCGCACATCCAGGGCAATACGCTGCATCTCGCCGGTGGCGGCCATCTCGAGGTTCAACTTCGTCCGGACGGTCTGGCGCAAGAGGCGGAGGTCGCGGTCCTGGATGTGCCGCCGGTCCTCGCGGAGATGGACGATGATGCCGTCTGCACCGGCAAGTTCGGCAAGCACTCCGGCAGCCACGGGATCGGGTTCAGATCCCTTCCTCGCCTGGCGTATCGTCGCGATATGGTCGATGTTCACGGACAGCCTGGGCACCCTGTTGCTCCTCCCCACCCCGATCGTGATGCCAAAATTCTATCATCTATCTCCGTAAATATCCAGAATTTTATGCGAATAGTACCCGTGCTCGCCCTGTTTTTCAGCACTTCCTTCCTTGACCGTGCATCAGGTCTCTGGTATAGTTCTTCAGATCGAAGTTCCCTGCGG
>JAAXXJ010000525.1 GCA_013334545.1 Nitrospirota bacterium
CTTTCTCTCCCCTCAGGTCCACGCCCGAGTGCGGAGAGCGGGGCTGCTCATTGATGACGCTGCGGCGGCCGAAGGTGCCTACCACCTCACCCTGGCACGGTCTCAGAAAGAGACCCCTCCAGAGCGGACTCGAAGGGGCAGCCTCCAGCACCTTCCTCAGCACCTCTGCCTCGTGTTTTACCCTTTCCAGGGTAGGCTCGTCCAGTTCCACCATCTCCCTGGGGAGAGTCAGCCTGCGTTCGCCATAGTCCTTGCCCTGGATCCGGACCTGGCGCTCCAGACGTCGCGGTGGCTGGATGAGATGGGGGCCCGGGTGGAACTCGCGGTGATCCCGACGCAGGCGGCAGCGGCCGACCGGATCATTGCAGGGAGGGTTGAGGTCGGCGGCCTTTTCTCGATCCGGGGCCGGTTCGATCTCCTGATATCGAATTCCCATGGTTCGGATGCGGCACTCCGGCTCAAAACGCCGCTCTACCAGACCGGTTTCCCGGTCTCCAAGGTCCTGGGCGCCGCGACACGGGTGACGATAGGGTATCGCGGGACGCTGGCGATGATCAACGAGGTCGGGAATCTGATGATGCATCACCCTGCAGGGAACAGCACCATCGGAGGTGAACAATGAAGGTCGCATTCGCCACAACGGACGGGATCAATATCGATGAGCATTTCGGAAGGGCGGGAAGCTTCGCGATCTTCGACCTGTCGCGGACCGGTTACCAGTTCACTGAACTGCGGAAGTTCGCGGACGGCATTGATCAGGCGGTCGTCGGTACGAGGGAGCAGGGCGCTGTTCACGACGAAGTGGTCCAGGACAAGGTGGACCGGCTCGCGGACTGCAAGATCGTCTTTATGACGGAGATCGGCGGGCCATCGGCGGCACGACTGGTGAAAAAGGGGATCATGCCCATGAAGGTGAAGGCGGTCACAGCGATCGAGGACTCGATCAAACAGCTTCACGAGACGATCATGAAAACCCCGCCGCCGTGGCTGAAAAAAGCCTTGACCGGCAGTGCGGAGCGCTAAGTGCAGAATTCGGAATAGGCCCGGAAGCAATCCAGCAAAAGGAGGAGCAAAACAGTGAAGATGATACGAGCTTTTATCAGGCCGGAGCGGGAGCAGGAAGTGGTATTGGCGTTGGAAGGCGCGGGGTTCCCGTCGCTCACCAAGATGCCGGTGTTCGGGCGCGGCAAACAGAAGGGTCTCACGGTGGGGCCGGTGCATTACGACGAACTGCCGAAGACGCTCATCATGACCGTCGTGGAGGACAAGGACATCGACAAGGTCCTGCAGGTCATTCAGGACAAGGCGCGTACCGGCTTTATCGGTGACGGCAAGATCTTCGTCAGCCCGGTGGATATGGCGTACACGGTACGGACCGGGGAAGCGACATTGTAGTAAATGTGGAATTCGGAGTGCCGAGTGCGGAATAAAAAATCGCAGATGACGATAGTAGCAAAGAAAATAAACATTATTCGTCATTCCCGCGAAGGTGGGAATCCAGCGTCGTTCTGTACTGTCACTGGGTTCCAGGTCAAGCCCGGAATGACGACAGGAAGAGGTACGAATTATGAAAGAGATCACGATGATCATCAGGCGGGACAAGCTGCCGGAGACCAAGAAGGCGCTCGACGACCTCGGGTATCCGTCGCTCACGATCCAGAGCGTGGATGGCCGGGGGAAGCAGAAAGGCGCGATGTGCGTCGAGATGGACACGGAAATGC
>JAAXXJ010000225.1 GCA_013334545.1 Nitrospirota bacterium
GTCAACCGGTGCCGTTCTTTGGCGCCACCTTTCTTCGGGCAAGCAAGAAAGGTGGCGGGAAGGTCGTCTGAGGCTTGATAATTCAGCATAATAATCTTAAAGACACTTTGTAATACCCACACGATAGCCAGAAGACTCCCTTTTTTGGATCTTCCGGCATGGTATCACCGGTCGTGCGGGGATATGATCGCTATGCAGCCAGTGACGGTCATGGAGCTGACGGCGTCCCAGCAGATCGTCGCTTCGGGGTGACTTCATCGATGACCTCAATGGGGAGCTCCACGGTCCTCTTCATGATGCCAAGCAGGCCTTCACCGATGGCCGCCGGCGGAAGGGGCGCGACCTTGGGGCCCTTGAAAGGCCCATGGACCCGGAGGGGGACCGTGACCAGCGTGCCTCCCAGGATGTCACCGACCAGGGGGATCTTTTTCACCACGGCGTCAACTTTCTTGAAGGGGGCGATCAGGACCGTTACGTCGAGCCGGTCATTCATCAGGTCGATATCGCCGTTGGCGGCAAGGTTCATGAGCGGGCTCTTGATCACGCCTTCTGAGACCGTGAGCGTTCCGTCCTGTATGATCCCCCGTATACTAAAGATGTCGTAGGAGATGCCGTTCTTCCTCGCGTCGGCCGCCCTGTCTCCCATAATGTCGGCGATCTTTTTGTACTTGAGGATGGGTTCGACAATCACGCCGTTATACACCCTTCCGTTCCTCGCCGAGAAGGAGATCTTCCCGCCCAGCGACCGTGACAGGCCTTTGTTCGGTCCAACTCCCGCGATGCTGCCCTCCAGGTCGAACTTCCCCGTGACCTTGAGGTCAGATCCGGCGAGGCACATCAGCGTCGGGGCAAGTTCCTGCTCCTTCGCCGAGACGTTCAGCGACAGCTCGCTTGTCCCCCGGGAGACAGCGGCGGACCCGGCGATTCCGATGCCGCAGGCCGCTGCTTCACGCACGTCAAAGCGCATCCGGTCCTGGTCGAGCGTGATCGTTCCACTCACCGGGTGGAAAACGAACCGTTTGACGCGCAGTGCGTCGACATTTACCCGGAGCGTTCCCCGGAGGGGGAGCGGCCTTTTGTTTGATGTGCTTTTTTCTTCCCCTTGCTCCTTCCCCGTTCCCTTCGTGTCTTCCTTCGAAGAAAAGATCTGCTGCAGATCGTCCGAATCGACCTCCCGGGAAGCCAGGTCGAGGTCTAGGGCAACCCCGTCATTGCGCGCAACTATCGTTCCTGAAAATACGCCCGTGCTCCTGCCCAGCGTGATGGCAGCAGGGTCCAGCTTCACGTCCCTGTCCCGGGCGATGAGCACCAAACGATCGATGGTGAATGGAACCTCCTGCTTCCAGGGAACGACCATCTGCTCCGTTTCGAGCACACCCTCCACAGAAGATGCCGAGAGGCGGTCGAGCGGTAAGTGCGCCTTGAGGTCCCCCTTGATCGAGCCGAACTGGAACAGTTCATGCCCGAAGAGGTCGTCCATGGTCTGCCGGGTGAGATTTCCGGCAAGGGAAAGGTCCACGATGCGTTCGCTCATATGCAGGGCGATGGTGAGCTGTGATTCCCGATCGCGGAGCGCAAGACGCTTCAGCGTGATGCTCCGGGGAGAGCGCTGCACGTCGAAGGCAAGGGAAGGGCCGTTCTTGATCGATGCGGTGCCTGCGACCTGGAGCGTGCCGCCCCGTTCCCAGCGGATACGGGCGTCTGAGAGGGCGAGGGGCGACCTGAGGGTCAGCAGGGGAGAGAGGGATGCACTGTCCCGGAGCCACTGCAGGACGTTCGGACCTGCCGTTCCGCTGACGCTGAGGTCCGCTTTCGGGAGGGGTGAAAGCAAGCCATTGAACCTGCCGGATAGGGAGACCGACAGGTCAGCGATGCGGGCGCGGGCACGCGATAACGTAAAGACACCCGGGAGCGCTTCGAAGCGTTCGACGGACAGGAGCACAGGACCCATCGGCATGCCCGGAGCGTCGATGGTGCATTTGACCTCTCCCTCAATGCGGAAGGAGTCCTGCGGAGGCTGCTTCGTCAGGCCTGTTCCGTTCTCTTCAAGGAATGCAACGCGGCCATTGAGGTCTCGGATCGTCAAGATCGTTCGGTCACTTTGCATCACTGCTAGCCTGCCTTCGTCGATGAGGATGATGATGCCGGGCATCTTCTTCGACGCAACAGCAAGGACCTGTTCCAGCGAGTTCCCCAGACCCGAAGCAGGTCCCTTTTTCTTGACCGGTCCGGGTGCTTCCGGAAGGGTAATCGTCACCCCGGGCCGTTCGAGATGAACCTCGGTGATCTGGAGGTTCCCGTGAAGCAGTTGCAGGATCGCGGGATAGATATCCAGGGATTCCAGAGCGGCAGAGACCCTCCCGGGTATCTTGATCTTCAATCGGTGGAGGATGATGCGCGGACGCGGGAGGATCGAAAGGACAACGCGGTCATAGTCCAGGGTGCCGCCGAGGTCCCGGGATATGGTGCTTTCTATCTTCGACCTGACCTGTTCCGTGTTGACGAGCCGCGGCACGAGCATTACGGCGATCGCCAACAGGGCCAGCAGTGCGGTGCCGATGCCGGCGGTCCAATGCAATATCCTTCTTTGTCGCGTCATGCGGTCAGACCCTTTCAGCAGCCGGCAAGAGACAGAAAAACTGGAACGGGGAGCCCGGTTGGCACGGAGAACGATGGAATGAACAAGGCCGGGCTCATCCGAGACGGAGGTATTCCCTGGCCAGGGCAGGATACAGACGCGGATTGAAGAGGATGTTCGTCATGAAATAGCACTCGTGCGTGCAGCTGCACTTCTTCACGCGTATCGTTGCGATGATCCTCCTAGCCTCCTCCGACTGCATCACCTTCCACAGGTCATGGTCATGGTCCCGCACGTTGCCGAAACGCTCCTGCAGGATCTCGCAGGGATACACGTCCCCGTTCTCCCGCAGGACGAGGTTCAGCCTGCCTGCGTAGCAGGGGGTGGCCCTTCGTTGCTCCTGCACGGTGCGATGGATGAGCCTTCTCTGCAGAATGTCCTGGGCGGCCTTCAGGCGGCCGCCGCGGAACCGATAGGTGCGGGCGGCCCCGCCCTGCAGGTCCTTGGCCAGCCGCTCGATGGCACGGTGATATTTTTCGTGATCCACGTTCTTGTACCGCTCGTTCACGAGATCGCCGCGGACCAGCGACAGGGTGTGCGTCGTGACTTTTTCGAGGCCTGCGACGAAATCAATGATCGCGTCTATGCGGTCCTGGTTCTCTGAGCAGAAGACCGTGTTGACGCCGAGCTCGAACTGGGGATAGGCATCGCTGAATCCTTCGAGCAGCCGGTAGGTTTCCATGGTCCGTTCGAAGCTCCCCGGCGTGTTCCGGAGCATATCATGGTCGGGGCCTAACCCGTCCAGGGAGAGCTTGACGACGATGATGCTCTTGGGGCATGTTTGGAGGACCTTCTCAACGGTGTCACGGATCACCTCGGGAAGGAGGCCGTTCGTTGGGAAGAGCATGATCGCCGGTCGGTTCGTGCGGTAGAATATCGACGCGATGTCCGCGAGGTCGCTGCGGAGAAAGATCTCGCCTCCTGAAAATGCGAGCCACAACAGCGGGCCGAGCGAAGCTGAGATCCGGCGTATCTCCCCGAGCGAAAGCTCGGGGGAACCATTCCCGGCGGGCTCCGACGACCGGAGCGCAAAGCAGAAGGGGCATCCTGCATTGCACCGTCTGGTCACGAAGAAGGTGAGCTGGATGGGCCGTCGCTTCCAAACGATGTCCTGCACATGCCGGAAGGGCGAATACATGCGGGCGGCCTCTATCATCCGTCGCGAACTGTCCGTCATGCGTTCACCCTTCGTCGCTGCGCGAGGTGCCGTGCAAGCGCCTTGAGGACCCCCATCCAGACCGCGGCGGGATAGAGGAGCGTATAATAGAGCATCGCAGCGAGGGCAAAGAGCGCTCCTTTTGATCTGAGGAACATTGTGAAAAGTCTCCGGTTCACCCAGACATTCAGTATCTCGATCAGAGGCACGATCAAGAGGAAGCGTACCTGTCCCGATACCAGGACAAAGAGGCTGACCGTCGCGGTCAACAACCAGGCAAGGCCGCTCACCTTCAGCTCCCGCGAGGCGGTTCCGGAGTCGGCAAGGAGGTCCCGGTTACGGAGAGAGTAGCGTGTCCAGTAGGTGGCCTTGCGCACGGCATTGCCGAGCGATCTCGACAGGGAATGCCGGAAGATGTGCTGTACCTGAAGGCCGGGGTCCATGCGCAATCGATAGCCGGCCCTGCGAAGCCGATGGCTGATCTCGACGTCCTCGAGGATGGGCATGAGATCTTCGGAAAAGCCGCCGATGTTCCGGAACGTCTCCGCACTGATGGCCATGGCGTGGGTTGCAAGATAATCGGGGTTCTCGCTGTCCTTTGTCTCCGAATAATGAATGAAGAGGGACTGGAAGGTGCTGAAAAAATCCCGGTCGTAGGGTATGGGGGTGTAGGTTCCGCCGAGGACCAGGCCGGTACGAAGGCCGGACGATGCTTCACGGACCCGGGAAAGGACATCCTTCGCAACGAGGCAATCCGCGTCCGTAAAGAACAGGATGTCGCCGATGCTGTGCTGTGCGCCGACGTTCCTCGCCTTGGCGGCACCGGAGTGAACGCTGAGGCGGACGAGCTTGCAGGGATGATTCCCGAGGAGGGCGACCGACGCGTCTTGGGAGGCATCATCGACAACGATGACCTCATACCGGACATCCTCAAGAGAAAAGGCGGCGGTAAGGCACTTCCCGATCGTTGCCTCTGCATTCCGCATGGGGATGATGAGCGATATCATTTCCGGGTTCCGGGTCATTTATCGCGGTACTAGTGCAGCGCCTCAGTCGACGGCAGGCGAGCGTTAATCGTGAAAAGTATCGAAACTGACCTTATCCAGTATTATTACATTGGCATGGTAACACAATGCCAAAAGAAGGGCAACAATAGGTTGCAAAATGAAAGAGGAAGTTACACGAAACCCTTCGTTCTGCATTGAACAGCTCCTTCGCTCCTCGGCCGAGATAAGCTCTTTACGTTCCTCGATTGCGACAATGTCCCCTGGAATAACAACAATGCAGAACATGCAATTAAGCGCTTCGTTCAACTGAGAAAGATAATTGGCGGCTCATCGACCGAGAAGGGCATTCAGGAATATCTTGTCCTGCTGAGTATTTCGAAACATTACGCTTATGAAATATGAGCTTTCTTCAGTGTCTCCTGTACGGTAAAAGAAGTATCGAAGAATACCAGATGCAGCACAAGAAGGCTGCTTGGCAATACATCATAAATGATGTATAAAGTGATTGCGAGTCGGAGGGTTGATTGTACAATCTTGTCTTGTACATGACAGAAAGAGGCGATTCTCCCCTGG
>JAAXXJ010000226.1 GCA_013334545.1 Nitrospirota bacterium
CTGTCGAACGCCGTGAAGCCGGTGGCGCTGCCGGGTGAGACCATGCGCGTGTTCGTGTTGAAGGAAGGCAAAGAGCCCGGCCAGGGCGTTGCATACCTCGACGACGGTACCATGATCGTAGTGGAGAACGGCAGGCGGTTCATGAGCAAGAACGTGGAGGTCTCGGTAACAAGCGTGCTCCAGACCGCTGCGGGCAGGATGATCTTCACCCGGCTGAAGGAGGACGCGGAGCACGAACTGCAGGGCGCGGAGCGGTAGCTGCTCGCGAAACATGCCAGGTTCACAATAGCAAGGTCCAAAATGTAAAATCACGGAATGTCTTTTTTGAATTTTTCATTTTGCGGTTTGAATTCGTTCAGGAGGAAAGATGTCAGGGCATTCAAAGTGGGCAACGACAAAGCATAAAAAGGCCGCTACCGATGCAAAGCGCGGCAAGATCTTCACCAAGATCACCAAGGAGATCACCGTAGCGGCCAAGTTGGGCGGCGGCGATCCCGACGGCAATCCCCGGCTCCGCACCGCCGTGGCCAAGGCCAAAAGCGTGAGCATGCCGGCGGAGAACATCAAACGGGCGATCCAGAAAGGCACCGGTGAGCTGCCCGGCGTGTCCTATGAGGAGGTCACCTACGAGGGCTACGGTCCGAACGGCGTGGCGATCATCGTCGAGGTCCTGACGGACAACCGGAACAGGACGGTCTCCGAGATCCGCAATATCTTCAGCAAGGCCGGCGGCAACATGGGTGAGGCCGGTTGCGTCTCCTGGATGTTCCATAAGAAAGGCTACATCGTTGTGGCCCGCGCCAAGGCAGACGAGGAGAAGCTCATGAGCCTGGCGCTGGACGCCGGTGCTGAGGATATGCAGACCGAGGATGACAACTTCGTGATCACAACGGCGCAGAGCGACTTTGAAAAGGTCAAGAAAGCGCTCGAAGACGCCGGCATTCCGCTCGAGGTCGCCGAGGTCACGATGGTTCCCCAGACCTACGTGAAGATCGACGGGGAAAAGGTCGCCGGGCAGATGATGCGCCTCATGGAGGCCATCGAGGACAACGACGATGTGCAGAACGTGTACGCGAACTTCGACATCCCCGAAGAAGTGATGAACGCGGTGAGCGCGTAGCGGAAACTGACGGTTCCCGGCGGGCATGCTGTCAGGGGTTGCGAACGATGAGCTGCTGGCCATCGAGGGGGATATCATGAGGGTGCTGGGCATCGATCCGGGGACGCTCACGAGCGGGTACGGCATCGTTTCTGAAGAAGACCACAAGCTGTTCCACATCGTGTCGGGCGGCATCAGCCCGTCGGCGAAGCAGCCTTTTCCGAAGCGGCTCAAGAAGATCTATGAGGAGCTGGAGAAGATCATCGAGAAGTACAAGCCCCACGTTGTCGTGGTGGAGGACCTGTTCGTGTCACACAACGTCAAGGCGGCGCTGAAACTGGGGCACGCGCGGGGTGTTGCGATCCTTGCGGCGGTGAACGCGGACATCCCGGTGTTTGAGTACGCACCCGCGGAAGTGAAGCAGGCGGTGGTGGGAACGGGCAAGGCCGACAAGAAGCAGGTCCAGGCGATGGTCAAGACGCTGCTGGAGCTTCCCAAGGCGCCCCATCCGGCCGATGCGGCGGACGCCCTTGCCGCGGCCATCTGCCACATCCATTCCTCCCGCATGCGGGAAATGCTGAAGAGCTCCGCGTCACTCAAGGGGACGGGCAGAACGCGATGATCGCCTGGCTCCGGGGATCCGTGCAGCGCAAGACGGCCGACTCCGTCATCATCGATGTCTCCGGTGTGGGCTACCTGGTGACCATACCGGTATCGACGCTCGGCTCGGTACCCGAGCCCGGGAACGAGATCAGCCTCCATATCCACACCCACCTCCGCGAGGACTCCCTCAGCCTCTTCGGTTTTGCCACGGAACTAGAGAAGGGGCTTTTCCAGCTCCTGTTGGGCGTTTCCGGCATCGGGCCGAAGCTTGCTCTGTCGGTTCTGTCGGGACTTGCGGCGCCGGACCTGCTGGCCGTCATCGGGTCGGCCGATGATGAGAGGCTCTGCGCCATACCCGGCATCGGCAAGAAGACGGCCGCGCGGCTCTGCCTCGAGCTCAAGGATAAGGTCCGGCAGCTCGCGCCGGCAGCACAGCTGCAGACGGGGGCCGGAGCACCCGTCCTGTCCGGGCATCTTGATGATGCTGTTTCCGCGCTTGTCAACCTGGGTTACAAGAGGTCCGTTGCCGAGGATGCAGTGAAGAAGATCGACCAGGGCCGTCCGGACCTCCGCATCGAGGACCTGATCCGGGAAGCCTTGAGCATGTTGATGAAGCATTAGACGAGTAACAGGAGACGAGTGACCAGCAGATGACCAAGCGGATCATCACTCCGGAGCAGAACGATGACGATGTCCAGCTCGACCGGAGCCTCCGTCCGACGCGGTTCGAGGACTTCGTGGGACAGGAACGGATCAAGGACAACCTGTCCGTGTTCATCCAGGCGGCAAAGGCCCGCGGCGAGGCGCTGGACCATGTCCTGTTCTGCGGCCCCCCGGGGCTCGGAAAGACGACCCTGGCGAACATCATCGCCCAGGAGCTGGGCGTTTCGATCAAATCCACCTCGGGCCCGGTACTGGAGCGTGCCGGCGACCTGGCCGCGATCCTCACGAACCTCCAGCCCGGGGACGTGCTGTTCATCGATGAGATCCACCGCCTCAACCGCGTCGTCGAGGAGATCCTGTATCCCGCCATGGAGGACTTCCAGCTCGACATCATCATCGGCCAGGGGCCCAGCGCGCGCTCCATCAAGCTCGACCTTCCCCGCTTCACCCTCGTGGGTGCCACGACCCGCACCGGCCTTCTGACCTCTCCGCTCAGGGACCGGTTCGGCGTCATTGACCGGCTCAATTTCTATGCAACCGATGAGCTCCAGAGGATCGTCAAGCGTTCGTCGGGCCTTCTCAACATCACGATCGATCAGGACGCCGCTGTGGAGATCTCGAGACGGTCACGGGGTACGCCGCGGATCGCGAACCGCCTGCTCCGGCGCGTGCGGGATTTCGCGCAGGTCGCAGGAAGCGGTGTGGTCACGCGGGACGGCGTTGTCTCGTCGATGCAGCGCCTTGAGGTCGACGAGAAGGGGTTCGACGAGATGGACCGGCGGTTGCTGCTCACGATCATTGAGAAGTTCGACGGGGGCCCCGTGGGCCTCGAGACCCTTGCCGCTGCCCTGGGCGAGGAGAAGGACACCCTCGAGGACGTGTACGAGCCGTACCTCATCCAGGAAGGGTTCCTGGACCGGTCCCCGCGCGGCAGAGTGGCGACGAAGCTTTGTTTCGAGTATTTCGGAAAAAAGAGATCGGTGCCGGGACAGGAACGTCTCCTGTAGATTCAAAAGAATCAATATATCAGAAGATGGCAAGAACAGGTAACCACGAAGACGCGAAGTGCGCGAAGAAAATCCTATGGTTGGATTTCTCAAAGCATGAGAGCCTTAGTGACCTTCGCGCTTCGGTGTGGCCCTCGTTTTGGCCGTGGCGGTTCAAAGGTTTTGACCCTGCCTTGTCCGGGACAGGGTATCGCTGGATGACGCAAGGAAACCGAAGATCATGAAAAAAGACCGCGCAAGACCGGGAGACAAGACCGAGGACAAGGCGCTGCCAGTCGCTACGGCGATGGTCTGCGGCGCCCTGGTCATGGTCATCGAGATCCTGGGTTCACGCGCCATCGGGCCGTTCTTGGGCGCCAGCCATTTCGCCTGGACATCGCCGATCTCGGCGACGCTGGTCGTATGAACATACTATTTCATATCTGCTGCGCTCCGTGCGCCCTCTATCCGCTGTTCCGTCTGCGTAGGCAGGGGTTCTCCGTCCAGGGATACTTTTACAATCCCAACATCCATCCTTACCTTGAATACCAGAAGCGCATGAGCACGGTGCAGGAATTTTCGGCCCGAGCGGGCCTGTCTGTATCGTACCGGGATGGATACGATCTTGACGAGTTCATCATTCGTGTCGCGGGAAAAGGTCCGGGGCGATGCGAACAGTGCTACCGGATGAGGCTTGATGCTGCAGCAGCGGAAACCAACAGGAGCGGGTCCAGCCTGTTCACGACCTCGCTGCTATACAGTAAATACCAGAACCACGATCTCATCCGGGCCGTTGCAGAGGAGATGGCCCGGGAGCACCGGGTCGAGCTCTACTACGAGGATTTCCGAAAAGGCTGGCGCGAGGGGATCGTGGAGTCGAAGGCCATGGGACTCTATCGCCAGCAGTACTGCGGGTGCGTTTATAGTGAGCGGGATAGATATAAAAGTCGATGAGGCCGATGGCTGTCACAAGAGGATGGACAGCGCTGCATCAGCATCGGCCTGCTTTCATTAAAATCTGAAATGGCATATGCATGTGAATAAAAGCTGCGTAAAAATCTGTTTCGCTCTTCTAGTCCTGCTCTCAGCCAAAACCTCCCTTGCCGAGAACATGCGCGTGGCGATCGCGGACAACCAGCGGTTGGTGACGCTTCAGGCCGCCACGGGTCTTCGGATCGAGGGCTCTCCCGGCCATCGCCAGGAGAAGGCGGTCACCTTTCGGGCGGCCGATATGGGACGCCGACCCGTTCGCGCTTCGTCTTCGGGCGAACAGATCAAGGTGAACGGCAAGGCGTACCGCGGCACGATTGAGATACGAAAAAAAGGGAACGGGACGCTTCTCGTCATCAACGACCTCGATTTGGAGTCCTATCTCCTGGGCGTGGTCGCCGCGGAGATCCCTGCTGACTGGGAAATGGAGGTACTGAAGGCGCAGGCTGTGGCATCGCGCACCTATGCGCTGTATCAAAAGCAGAATGCCGGCAGGCGGTCCTATCATATCCTGGCGACCGTGGACAGCCAGATGTACCTGGGAAAGCGGGGAGAGCGGCAGCGCGCAGCTCAGGCGGTCAAAGAGACACGGGGCATGATCATCACCTACCACGGCGAGGTGATCCCCGCGTTCTACCATGCAAGCTGCGGCGGACATACCGAGGACGCCCTTGTGCTGTGGGGCATCGATGAACCCTATCTCAAAGGCGTCGATTGTGATTGCCAGAACATCTCCACGTTCGGTTCGTGGGAGAAGCGGGTGACGATGGCGGGTATCATTCGGGCCCTGGGCCGGGAAGGGTATCGGCTGGGAGAGGTCAACAGCGTCGAGATCGGCACGCTGACCGCTGCGGGTCGGGTAAAGAACGTACTGTTCCGCCATGCGGGCGGGACAACATCGGTTCCCGCGGAGACCCTCCGGGCTACGCTGGGATACTCTTCGCTTCCCAGCATATTTTTTGAACCGGAGATCATTGGTCGGGAGGTCGTGCTGTCCGGCCGGGGTCTTGGTCACGGTGTCGGGCTCTGC
>JAAXXJ010000526.1 GCA_013334545.1 Nitrospirota bacterium
CTGAATTGCACAACTTCAGCGCCGGAGGGATGATGCTTCGTTCCAATTTTGCAATCAGACCTGGCGAAATTATAAGGGTTCGACTCGACAAACCGCTTTATACCTCCGCTTCGAAATTAATGAATAGCAAAGTAGTCTGGTGTCGAGATCTTAATGACCAGGACGATACGGTAACCCGATTTGGCATAGGGGTTAGCTTAGAATGAACACTAAATTGGAACGCCGGAGCGCCAGGCATAGGTGGCGGCATACAATTCCCTCTTGATTTCGGCTTTGTCCTATGATTAAATTACTTTGCTATCACCTTCTGCTTTCTTGTTGGGGAAACTAACAGAAAAGGAGGTGTGCAAATGAAAAAATGGAGTGAACCCTCCCGATTGCACACCTGAAAGCTGAGTGTTAAGAGTGGGGCAAGGTCCTCGAGAGAGGAGAAAGGACCCTGCCATGAAGCGAAGGCGATTCACTCCAGAATTTAAGCGTTCCATCATCGAGCAACTTCTCAGCGAAACCGCCGGCCCGGCCGAACTCTGTCGGCGCTATAATGTGTCCTCAGGGTTGCTGTTCACCTGGAAAAAGCAATATGCCCAAGGCAAGCTTGATTCCGATCCCAGCCGCGAAGTCGAGTTGCAGGCGCGGGTGCGGAATCTGGAGCAGATGTTGGGCAAGCTGACCCTGGAGAACGAGTTTTTAAAAAAAGCCTTGCGCAACAGCCTCAAGCAATCCGAGACAAAAGACAGTTCATTGCCGAGAACCGCAGCCTCCTATGCAGCGTTGAAAGGGGGTGCGAACTGATGCAACTCTCCCGGCGCACTTTCTACCATCGGCCCAAGGTTGCCGCCGCCGACCCGGCGCTGGTCGATCGAATCGAGCAGATCTGCCTGGAATATCCGCGCTACGGCTATCGGCGCGTTACCCATCAGCTCAAGCGCGAAGGCTTGAGCATCAACCACAAGAAAGTCTCCCGCATCATGCGCGAGCACAACTGGGTATGCCGTCGGCGGACCCGCAACTGGATTGCCACCACCGATAGCCGCCACCGGCTGCCGGTCTATCCGAACCTGATCGCCAACCGCCGGGTAGACGGCATTAACCAAGTCTGGGTGGCCGATTTGACCTACATCCATATCCTGGTATGCTTCATCTATCTGGCGGTAATCCTGGACGTGTTCTCCCGCAAGGCGATCGGCTACGCGATTTCCAGAAACCTGGATACCGAGCTTGCGATGGCCGCCTTGAGCATGGCCATTGTCAATCGCAATCCGCCGCCAGGCTGTATCCATCACTCCGATCGCGGCGTGCAGTATGCCTCTGAAGACTATGTGAACGAACTGCAGTTTCACAATTTCCAGATCAGCATGAGCCGCAAGGCCAACCCCTTGGACAATGCCTATGCGGAGAGCTTCATCAAGACATTGAAGTCCGAGGAAGTCTACCTGTGGGAATACCGCACCCTGGAGGATGTTCAGCGGTGTGTTCCCTACTTCATCGAGGACGTCTATAACCAGAAGCGGCTGCACTCCGCGCTGGGGTATTGTCCTCCATGCGAATATGAAACGATGATAACCTCAAACCCTGACCCCTCTCGGAGCACTCTGATCTTGGCAGTCTAAACTGTGCAATCGGAGGGGGTCATTCCAGCTTTCATCCGACGTATCACCAAAGCAGCGACATTGTGATAGTGCTTTATCGGACACGAACAAAGAAATCCGTATTTT
>JAAXXJ010000527.1:0-1050 GCA_013334545.1 Nitrospirota bacterium
CCAAGGTGGGGGATATATGCAACCGGAAGGTCGTATCAATATCAGAAGATACGACCCTTGTGGATATCGCCACGATCATGGATGAGAAGAAGGTGCATATCCTCCCTGTGGTCAAGAATAACAGGGTCGTGGGGATCGTGGGCAAGCGCGATATCGTAAAGGCTGTAGCTCGGCAGACTGAATAATGTTCAGCGTGATCACGTCAAGCCCTGAACAGACCTGGCGGACCGGGGAGATCCTGGGAGCGATGCTTGGATCCGGAGATACGATCTGTTTGTACGGGGACCTCGGGGCAGGCAAGACAAACCTTGCCTACGGCATTGCCCGCGGCCTGGATGTACAGGATCAATACATCACGAGCCCAACATTCAGCTTTGTGAATGAGTATAAGGGCCGGATACCCCTCTATCACATTGACCTCTATCGTCTCAACGACACCTCGGAACTGGAGAACATCGGGTTCGAGGAGTATATAGAATCGGACGGCGTAACGGTGATCGAATGGGCTGACAAGGCTGAGGATGAACTGCCTGCTGAGTGTTTGAGCGTCTATCTCTCCACGATCGATGAACACAGCCGTGAGATAGGGTTCCTCGCAGCAGGGGAACGGTATGACAGGTTGATAGAGGAATTGAAGAAGGAATTGAAGCGGTAATTGCCAAAGAAGCAAATTCTTCCAAGAATGACAGGAAATATTGCCACGATGGACAAGAAGAGTGCCACACTGAGACGCAAAGACTTCGGCGTGAGCTCAGTCGAACGCTCGCAAAGAAAGGCTAAATTTGTTCGTTATTTAAAACCAAGACGTAAAGATTTTTTTGGCGGCCTTTACGTCTTTGCGTGAGAGGCTGTTAAGTTTAGACCTTCGGTTCCGGCTTGTCCGGGTAAGAGTATGTTATGAAAAAGATCGGCATCATCACAAAGAATATTCCTCCCGCTCACCGGGCTGCCAAAAAGCTCGCCTCGTGGCTCGAGACGCGCGGCAAAAAGGTATTTCTCGATATTGAGACCGCCGCAGCAATGAAAATGCAGGGGTATAAGCGGGAGAAG
>JAAXXJ010000527.1:1060-1706 GCA_013334545.1 Nitrospirota bacterium
TTGTTGCAGATGCCCATGCTAACGTGCCGATCTTCGGCGTGAACCTCGGAAGCCTGGGATTTATGGCGGAACTGACCCTCGATGAACTGTACGGCAATCTTGAGAATGCCATGGCGGGCAAACGCGTGACCGAGGACCGGATGATGCTCGAAGCCTGCGTGATACGCGAAGGCAGGCGCATTGCGCGGTACCGGGTGCTGAACGATGCAGTGATCAACAAGGGAGCGCTGGCGCGCATGATGGAGCTTAAAGTATCGGTGAACGATGGCCACCTGACGACGCTGCGGGCTGATGGTCTGATCGTTGCTACGCCGACCGGTTCGACGGCGTATTCGCTCTCCGCGGGAGGGCCGATCATTCATCCCATGATTCACTGCTTCGTGCTTACGCCGATCTGTCCTCATACGCTGTCGAACAGGCCGATCGCGCTGCCTGATGATGTCGTGGTCACCGTGCGTCTTACGTCGCAGAGCGAAGATGTGTCGCTCACGCTCGACGGCCAGATCGGTTTCCCGCTTGAGCCGGACGATATTGTCGAGATCAAAAAGTCCCGCTTCCGGATGAAGCTGATCAAACACCCCGCCAAGAACTATTACGAGATACTCTGAACAGACTCTCAATTTCCCCACTTCAGTTTCGTTCTGAG
>JAAXXJ010000227.1 GCA_013334545.1 Nitrospirota bacterium
TCTCGGCATCCTATGGCTGATCGTGATCTACAACGGTCTTGTGGCAAAGCGGAACGATGTCCAGGGGTCGTGGAAGCAGATCGACGTGCAGCTGAACCGTCGGCACGACCTCATCCCCAACCTTGTCTCCACGGTCAAAGGGGCATTGGAGTTCGAGCAGGACACGCTCGAAAAGGTGATCTCGGCGCGGGCAAAGGCCGTGGGGGCAACAGGGCCGCAGTCCAAGGCCGAGGCCGAGAACATGCTCACCCAGGCCCTCGGAAAGCTCTTTGCGGTCATGGAGAACTACCCAGCCCTCAAGAGCAACCAGAACGTCTTGCTGCTCCAGGAGGAGCTCACCTCCACCGAGAACCGCATTGCCTTCGCCCGTCAGCTCTACAACGACCTGGTGGCGAACTATCGCACGGCGCTCCAGGTCTTCCCCAACAACGTCGTCTCCTCGCTGTTCAACTTCCAGCCCGAGGAATACTTCGAGGCGCCTGCGCAGACCAGGACCGTCCCTGCGGTGGACCTGAGCCTACGAAAGTAACGGGTCCGGGTCATGGGACATGGCAAACGTACTCGTGACCCTTGCCCCTTGCCCCCCTTATTATCATGCCCCTGACTTTCATCGACATAGAGCGGCAAAAGAACTGGCGCATCGCGATGTTCTTCGTCGTCCTCCTGCTCGTCTATCTGGGCGTGCTCGCGGCCTTCGGTCTGGCGATCTTTCCGGTGACTTTCGGCACGACGACGCCTCGCTTCTGGGTGGTCGCAGGCCTGCTGGCACTCCTCGGCGCGGGAATACACTTCTGGTTCGCGGCCTACGATGCCGTGAACAGCATGCTCCACAGCCTCGACGCACGGCCGCCAGACCCGGATGACGAGATCCACAGGATGTTTTCGAACATCATCCAGGAGGTCCATGTCGTCACGGGCAACAAGCGGGCCATCCAGTGCGCGGTCATCCCGTCCCTGTCCCTGAACGCCCTGGCCGCCGAGGACCTGAAGGGGAACTCCCTGATCGCCATCACTGAGGGCCTGCTCTCCCGCCTCACGCGGCCCCAGATCGAGGCGGTGGTCTGCCATGAGGCGCACCACATCCTTTCCGGTGACTGCCTCGAGACCACGGTCGCAGCCAGCCTCTTCGGCACGCTCTCGTCGGCCATGGAAAAACTCCGTTATTCGTCCGAGAACCGGGTATTCTCGCTGCCGGCCTTTATCCTCGCCTGGATCTTGCTGCAGCTGGGGTATCTTCTCAACTTGTTCATCTCACGGGAGCGGGAGTATCGCGCCGACGCGGCATCGGTACGTATGACCCGGAACCCGCTGGCCCTGGCCGAGACCCTCCACCTGCTGTCGCGAGGCTGGCGGGGTGCGGGGTTCATTGGAAGCGGCTTTGAGATGCTCTGCATTGTGAACCCGCAGGCGACCGCGCTGGATGAGACCGAGGGATTCCTGCCGGACCTGCTTTCGACCCACCCGCCGCTCAAAAAGCGCATGGAGGTCCTGCTCGCGATGGCGCGGGTAAGCGTCGCCGAGCTTGACCGGATGAAAGCGCAGCGGAACTCGGGCGAACAGGCCGCCGGTCAGAACTATTTCGTCATGAGCCCGAAACAGGACTGGCAGGGGCCGTTCACGTTCCAGGAACTGGCGGCACTGCCGTGGCTGTCCCCCCTTTCCTGGATCGTCCCGGGAGGGGGCCGGAACCCGGACCGCGCCTGGAAGGACCCCATCGTCAGCACGATCTTCCTGCAGCGACTGAATGGGACCGAACCGGCCCCGAACGGTCTTACCTGTCCGACCTGCAATCAACCCCTTGTCACCAGGACCTATGAAGGGACCCGCATCTATCCGTGCAGTTTCTGCGCAGGGACGCTCGTCGAGACGGACAAGATACCCAGGATCATCGCGCGGACCGGCAGGGACCGGCCATGCACGGAGCGGGTCAATGCCCTTGCACGGGCGGTCCTCAAGGAGAACCAGTCCCGGATGATCTATCAGAAGATCAGCGACAACAACGCCGGCACGCTCCCCCGCCTCCCCTGCCCGAAATGTAAGAACCCCCTGTCCCGCGGGTTTTACAGCCAGGCACACCTGATCGAGGTGGACCGTTGCAGTTACTGCGGTCTCACCTGGTTCGACAAGGACGAGCTCGAGATGCTCCAGTGCATGATCGAGAACCGGCTGCTCCCGGACACTGCTGATGCCGCAATGAGCGGCGCTCGAACGGAGATGAACGCATGATCACGGTGAAGTTTTTCGCGATGCTCAAGGACAAGGCAGGGACCGCGGAGGTCGTCATCGCAGAACAGCCGGCGACGGTGAAGGACCTTCTGGACGTGATCGCCGGACGTTTCCCGGCGCTCAAGGACAGCCTGTCCTGCGGGCGGATCATGGTCTCGGTGAACCAGGAGTTCGTGAAGCCGGACGCGCCGGTGCGTGACGGCGACGAGGTCGGGCTTATGCCGCCCTTCTCCGGGGGCCAGGAACAGCAGGGCTTTGTCCGCGTACAGACAGAGCCCTTTTCCGTGGAAGCGGAGGTCGCGAGGATCAAGAAGACCTCGCGCTCCATCGGCGGCATCGTCACCTTCCTGGGCACGACCCGGGACATCTCGCGGGGCGAGTCGGTGGCCAAGCTCGAGTTCGAACACTATCCGGGCATGGCCGAGAAGAAGCTGGCGGAGATCCGGGAAGAAGCCATCCGGCGATACGGCCTCATCGACGCGACCATCATCCATCGCGTCGGGACTCTGCCGATCAGCGAGAACATCGTGCTGATCGTCGTCGCGGCGGTCCACCGGGACGAGGCGTTCCAGGCCTGCCGGTTCTGCATCGATGAACTCAAGCGGATTACGCCTATCTGGAAAAAAGAGACCACGCCGGACGGCGTGGTGTGGGTTGAGGAACATCCGTGAATAATCGGTAGACAGAATACGGCATACAGTAGACGGGGAACAGCGTAGGCAGAATCTTCATCTTCTGCCGCGAACTTCTTCTCCCTGTCTGCAGTCTACCGTCTACCGCCTACTGAACCGTTCACTTCTTCGCCGCCTTCTTTACGCCTTTCAGATAGACCACACAGGTCGAACAGTCCTCGTCCTTCCGGCAGCGGGTTGTTTCCCAGCAGGGTTTGCTCTTATTCGTGAATGCCGTGCACACGACGCGACGCTCGTCGGGGCAGTCCTTGACCTCCCAGCAGGGAGCATAGTCGAGCAGTTTCTTGATCCCCTCGATGCTGATCTTCTTGTTATGGATCAGCTCCCGGATGCAGCGCAGCCACTTGATGTCGTTCTCGGTATAAAGCCGGTTCCGGCGCTCCCGCGTCGGCAGGATCAGCCCGTGCTTTTCATAGAGCCTCAGCGTCTGCGCCGTCGTGCCAACCAGCCGGGCGGCGACCCCCATGGTATAGAGCGGCGCGTCCTTGTCCTTCAGGACATCCAGGGTTTCAGCTCCCATATTCGTTCGTTCGCCCCTTTACGGGTTCATGAGATAGGACGTGATCAATGTCCACTTGTCGGTGATGAGCAGCAGGCCCATGATCACGAGGATGGCGCCGCTCGCGATCTTGATCGCATGTAAATAGTCCTTCAGCTTCTTGAACGACGACAGGAAGACGCTGATGGCGATGGCCGAGAGGATGAACGGTATCCCGATCCCCAGGGAGTAGAACACCAGCAGCACCATGCCGGTCGCCATGGTCTCCGCCTGCGCCGCCTGCATGAGAGCCGCGGCAAGGAAGGGCCCGGTGCAGGGCGTCCAGCCGGCGGCGAAGATCACGCCGACGAAGAAGGTGCCGAAAAATCCGGCCGGACGGTGCTTCAGATGGATCTTTGCGTCTTTTTGTAAGAAAGGGATGGGAATGACATCGGACACGAACAACCCCAGGACGATCAAGAGGACGCCGCCCGCGATGCGGATGGGCTTCAGGTACTGGATCATCAGCTGTCCGACGATGCTCGCCGTGGCGCCCAGGAGGACGAAGATGACCGTGAACCCGGCCACGAATGCCAACGAGTGCAGCAGCGTCGTATTGATGTTCTTCCTGCGGGAATCCGGCCCTACCAGCTCGTCAAAGCTGATCCCCGTGATATAGGAGACATAGGACGGGATGAGCGGAAGGATGCAGGGAGACGCGAAGGACACCATCCCCATCAGCAGGGAGAAGAACAGCGAAGTTAGGGAAAGGCCGGATGAAATGTCCATAATAGTGCCTGTCCATGACAGGTTGTGTATATTACCAAAGCCCAACAATTTGAGTCAAGAAAAACTTATAGTATTTTATTCTTGACTTATTCTCAAGCCAGGGATATAGTTGATCTCAAATAATAATTATATATGCCTCCCCTGAAATGCCTCCCTTGAAGACAGCAATGTCGGAGAGGGGGGCATTTTTTATTGACAAAGCTCCCCCTTTTTACTAATCTTATAAGCCATTGACCCCGAACGTTGCCAGTACAAACCGGCAGAATTAATACCTTGAACCGCAAAGGCGCAAAGGTCGCGAAGGATGTACAATCTTTAAAACCGAACTCGAAATGGTAACGGTTTTCTTCGCGTTCTTCGCGGCTTCGCGGTAAATAAGTCCTCTTTTTTTTTAAGAATCCTTGGTTACTAAATTCCCAGACACGAGGTGCCTTTCCATGTATATCGATCATCCTATTCGTCATTTCCTGGACAAACTTGCCAGCAAGTCACCCGAACCGGGAGGGGGGAGCGTTGCCGCGCTCACTGGATCCCTCGGCGCCGGGCTCGTCAGCATGGTCTGCAGCCTCACCCTGGGCAAGGAGAAATACAAGGATGTCCAGCCCCAGGTCGAGGCCCTGATCAAGGAGTCGGAAAAGCTCCGGACGGAGATGCAGGACCTCATCCAGAAGGACACCGAGGTCTACGGCGGGCTCTCCGAGGTCTACAAGATGCCGAAGAACACCGATGCCGAGAAGGCCGCGCGCACCGCGAAGATGCAGGAAGCGCTGAAGCTGGCCTGCCAGGTCCCCTTCGAGATCGGCCTCAAATCCCTGGAGGTCGCGAAGCTCGCCGAACGCGCCGCAGAGATCGGGAACGTGGCCGCCGTAAGCGATGCCGGCGTCGCTGTGCTGCTCGCCCAGGCCTGCGCCCAGAGCGCTGCGCTGAACGTGAAGATCAATGTCAACAGCATCAAGGACGAGGCCTACAATAAGCAGACATGGTCGAAGATGCAGGATGTCTTGGAGCAGGTGGCCGCGCTCGAGAAGAGCGTGATGGAAACAACGTATAAAAAGATGGGATGAAAGAACACGGAATCAGGCAGCAAGCAAGGGGCAAAGCCGAACCAAAACCTGGAACCGCAAAGGGCGCGAAG
>JAAXXJ010000228.1 GCA_013334545.1 Nitrospirota bacterium
CTACTCCGGCATCGCCGAGGAGGCGCCGGGGTCCTACAAGGACGTGGCCGAAGTCGTGGATTCCGCAGATCACGCCAACCTGGCGCGGAAGGTCGCTCGCGTCAGGCCCCTTGCGTGCGTGAAGGGGTAGGTCGAGCAGGTAACAAGGGGATACCGTGTTCCTGGAACAAATGGGTACCCCGATTTCCGTCGTCGTGGAATCCGCTGCGGGATTCTGTGCACAGATACGACGGCGGGCAATGCATCGTGAAGAGTCCAGGAGGTGTTGGCATGAACGTCGGAGTCGGATACGGGAACGAAGGAGACGCGTATGCCTCGGGAAGGATGATCGCTAGGGCTGCGCTCCTCAACGGGGCCATAGGACTGCCGGGACTTGTTCTTGCCTTTTGCGGCGGACAGGTCAACGCCGAGGAGTATTATCGGGGATTGCGGTCGGTCGTGGGGACCGAGGTCCCGATCATCGGCGGATCAGCCGTCGGCATCATCACCAACGACCACCTTTCGTATGAAGGATTCCCCGCAGGCGCCGCGATCCTCGGGGCGGAACATCTTGAGTTACGGGTTGCGTCGGCGGGAGAGCTGGATAAGGATGAGCGGCAGGCGGGGAAAAGATTGGCGGGTCAGGTGTCCTGCGAGGAAGGATCAAAGCTGCTGCTCCTGTTCTATGATTCCGTGAAGGTCCCGCCGACAGCAACCACGCCGCCGATCATGAACGCTTCCCCGCGCCTGATCCAGGGGATGGAGGAGTCCCTGCGAGGATGCGTACCGATCATCGGAGCGGGCGTGATCGGTGATTTCATTTTCAGTCCTACAACACAGTTCTGCGGGTCCTCCGTCGGCAGTCAAAGGGTCGTGGCAGCCCTCCTCGGGGGCAACGTTGCACCGTACCATACGATTATGCACGGGTGCACGCCAAAAGACGGCATCTACCGCACCATCACCCGGATCAAGGGGCAGGTCATCTACGAATTTGACGGGAGGCCGGCTGCCAGGGTCATCGATGATATCTACGGCGATCAGCAATGGCGCACGCAGGTTCCCGTGCGACGCCTTACCGTCGGCGTGAACCACGGCGATCGATTTGGGACCTTTCAGGAAGGCGAGTACGTCAACAGGCTCATTGCTGGCGTACTGCCCGAAGAAGACGGCATCGTCATATTTGAACCGGACCTCGAAGAAGGGACGGAGATCCTTTTCATGCTGAGGGATTCGGAAAAAATGATGGATTCGGTCCGGACGAATGCGGTCGCGCTTCTGGAGCGAATCTCCGCGGACGGGAGAAAGCCGGTATTCGGATTGTATATCGATTGTGCCGGAAGAACGGCAAACGTGTCGGAGACCCTTACGGAAGAGGCTGATGAACTGCGCACGGTGTGCAACCGGTATCGGGTCCCCCTCCTGGGGTTCTATTCAGGCGTCGAAATCGCGCCCTTGCTGGGGACGAGCAGGGGGCTGGACTGGACCGGGGTCTTTCTGGTTCTCTGTGAGCGATAACGCTATGGCAACGGACAAGAGAACATCATTGACAGAGCAGCTGGAAGCAGCGAGGAAAGAGATCGCCTATTACCAGAGGATCGCGAAAGAGAGCGGGGACAGACGGCTACGGGAGACCGAACAGCTCTCAGGCCTCATCACCGAGCTGAAGAAGACGCAGAATGCCCTCGCGCAGGCAAAGGCCGAGCTCGAACGCCGCGTGGAGGAGCGCACCGCCGACCTTCAGGAGGTCAACCGCGCCCTGCAGAGGGAGATGGCAGAACGCATCGCGGCGGAGGACGTCGTACGGAAGAGCGAGGAGAAATTCCGCAATATCGTCGAAATCTCCAGCGACTGGATATGGGAGATCAGTGAGCAGGGCGCCTACACGTACTCGAGCCCGAAGGTGAAAGACCTCCTTGGATACTCGCCGGAGGAAATCCTTGGCAAGACCCCCTTTGATCTGATGCTGCCGGATGAAGTGAGGCGCGTAGCCGCCATCTTCGAATGCATCAGGGATGACCGCGGTCCGATCTCGCTGCTCGAGAATAGTAACCTCCATAAGGACGGCCACCTGGTGATCCTGGAGACGAGCTGTGTGCCTCTCTTCGATGAGCACGGCGCGTTCACTGGCTACCGGGGGATAGACAGGGATATCACCGATCGAAAACAGTCTGAGGCAGCCTTGAAGGACAGCGAGGAACGCATGCGGTTGGTTATCCAGTCCATCGCGGAGGGCGTCGTCCTGCAGGATGCGAGCGGAGCGATCCTCGTGTCCAATCCCAGCGCGGAGCGGATCCTTGGGCTGACAAAACTGCAAATGCTCGGACGGACGTCCTTGGACCCCCGCTGGCGTACCGTGCACGAGGACGGGACGCCGTTTGCCGGAGAATCACATCCCGCTATGGTAACCTTGCGGACCGGTGAACCCAAATACAACGTGACCATGGGAGTGCATAAGCCCGACGGAACGCTCACCTGGATATCCGTCAATACACAACCGCTCACAAAAGAAGCGGATAGAAAGCCGTACGCGGTCGTTGCGACCTTCCGGGATATTACCGAAAGCCGGCGGATCGCTGAAACGCTCAGGAACAGGGAATCCGTGCTGCGGGAATCCCAGGCGGTAGCCCACATCGGCACGTATGTATTAGATGCCACGACAGGCACGTGGGAAAGCACGGAGGTCCTCGACCAGATATTCGGCATCAGTGCCGCATACCCCAAGGATGTTTCCGGCTGGGTGGCGCTCGTGCATCCGGACGATCGGGCGGAGATGACTTCCTACTTTAGCGATCAGGTGCTCGGAGCCAGAAAATCCTTCAATCGTGAGTATCGGATCATACGTCAGTCGGACGGTCAGGGCAGGTGGGTCCACGGTCTTGGAAGACTCGATCTGGATGATAGGGGAAAACCGATCAGAATGATCGGGACGATCCAGGATGTCACAGACCGGAAGAAGGCACTTGAAGAAAAGCTGGAGCTGGAGCGCAGGCTGTTGCACGCCCAGAAACTGGAAAGCCTGGGCGTCCTTGCCGGCGGGATCGCCCATGATTTCAACAATTTGCTGATGGCGATCCAAGGCAATCTCGAGCTCTCGCTCAGAAGACTGTCTTCTGTCTCCCCCGCCCGCGAGAGCATCGAACATTCGCTGCAAGCCGTCCAACGCTCCGTGGACCTCACACGCCAGATGCTGGCTTACTCCGGGAAAGCCACGTTCCTGATCAAGAACCTGGACTTGAGTGAACTGGTTGTGGAAAATGTCCATCTCCTGCGAGCGTCCATCCCGAAGAACGTGTCGCTGCAGGTGAATGCGGAGCAAAGCCTGCCCGTGATTGAGGCCGACGCGGCCCAACTGCAGCAGGTCGTCATGAATTTGATCACGAATGCGGCCGAATCCCTGGGGGACACGGGAGGTCTCATCACACTGTCCACCGGGGTCTGCGCTGCCGATGCGGCCTATCTCCGGACCAGCAGACTGGAAGAGGTCCCTCCGGTGGGACGGTATGTGTATCTCGAAGTGTCGGACTCGGGCTGCGGGATGAACGAGACGACGCAGCAGCGCCTCTTCGATCCCTTCTTCACGACGAAAACGATGGGCAGGGGGCTGGGCATGTCCGCGATCCTCGGTATTGTCCGCGGACACAAGGGTGCGATCATGGTGGACAGCGCGGTCGGAGAGGGAACAACGATCCGGGTGCTCTTTCCCGCCGGCGAGCAGCCGGTCGCACGGGTTCTGGAACAGGGACGTACGACGGCTGGCTGGGAGCAAGCTGCGGTGGCGGGTCGGCAGAAGACCGTGCTCATTGTGGACGACGAGGAAATGGTCAGGAACGTTTGCGTCGCGATGGTGCGGGAACTGGGATTGAACGTCATGGTTGCCGAGGACGGCCTGAAAGCGCTGGAGCTGATGAGGAACAATGGTTCATTGATCGACTGTGTGATTCTCGACCTCTCCATGCCGAAAATGGACGGGTTTGAGGTGTCACGGGAAATGCGGCGCATTCAGCCAGATGTCAGGATCATCTTGTCCAGCGGATACCATGAGCAGGAGCTGGAACGGAAAAATGCGGGAGAAGGCACGGCCCTGTTCATCCAGAAGCCGTACAAGCTTGAGTCCCTGGAGGATGTACTCCAGCAGGTCCTGAAAAAATAATGCTGCAGATCGAGAGACCGAGACGCATCATCCGCGAGAACGGTCTGTCCGCATGCGAAGAGCACACACGCATCGCGAGGAATGCTCCGGAAAGAGTCGCACGGTATGAGTAAGAAGATATTGATCGTCACCCTGCTCGTTGCAGTTGTCGGCATCACCTTGCTGATCAGCCATCTGACGAACAGGGATGACGCTTCCTCGCTCGTGCTCGCGGGCACCGTGGAAGTGACGGAAGTGAATGTGGGATTCAAGGTCCCGGGCCGTATCGCCGAACTGCGGGCAGAGGAAGGGCAGCGGGTATCCAGGGGAATGCAGCTCGCCCTGCTGGACAGTTCGGAGGTCAGGAGCATCGTCGAGCAGGGGCATGCAGCGGTGCGCAATGCCGAGGCCGAGTATGAAAAAGCCAGGAAGGACTATGATCGCTACCGTGCCCTTTCCCAGGACGGCGCCGTAACCGTCCAGCAGCTCGATGCGGCCAGGAAAGCCTATGATGTCACGCGGTCCCAGCTGGACCAATCACGGGCCGCGCTCCGGACCGCAGAGGTGCGGCTGAGCGACATGACGGTCGATGCGCCCGTTTCGGGCGTTGTGCTGAGCCGGAACGCCGAACCGGGGGAGACCGTGGGAGCGGGTGTTTCTGTCTATACCCTCGGCGACCTCGACAATCCTTGGGTGAAGGTCTACGTGAATGAAACGAAGCTTGGGCTGGTAAAACTCGGCCAGAAGGTCCAGGTCTTTGTCGATACCTACCCTGGCAAGGCCTATGACGGATGGGTCACCTATATTGCCACGGAGGCCGAATTCACACCCAAGAACGTCCAGACCCAGGAAGAGCGGGTCAAGCTGGTATTCGGGGTGAAGGTGAGCATGAATAATGTGAACGGCGAGCTGAAGCCCAGCAACCTCGCGCCGCTGACTGCCGCCGACGTAGAGGCGATGCGCCAGGGGCTCCGCGACGGAAGCATCGACGTGATTGCCACGGATCATGCCCCGCATTCCTTCGATGAAAAGCAGGTGGAATTCCAGACGGCGCCGTTCGGCATCATCGGCCTGGAAACGGCAATCGGACTGGCAGTGACCGGCCTGGTCCACGCCGGACTTCTCTCGCTCTCCCAGCTCATCGAGAAATTCAGCGTGAACCCACGCCGCATCCTCCACCTGCCGTCAATACGCGTGAAGGAGGGG
>JAAXXJ010000528.1 GCA_013334545.1 Nitrospirota bacterium
GAAACGGTGAAGGCCGTAAAGCACCTCGTCGAGGTCTACGCGCAGAACGCCAAGAAGCACGAGCGCATGGGAGAATGGATCGAGCGCATCGGCTGGGAGCGTTTCTTCAAGCTCACCGGCATCTCAGTCACCTACCAGCATATCGATGACTTCACCTTTGCCCGTGAGACGTTCCGGATGACCCCCACCTTCAAGTGGGAATAGCATCAAGCGAGTGAGCTGATCGGCCCCCTGAACACCCGTTCGGGGGCCGGTTTTTGGTTTTACCCAACAACCTAACCAGGGGGACGATCATGGACGCCCAGGAACTAGTGAAGAAAGTGTACGATCTGGTCGAGAAGAACCAGGGGAAAAAGAAGATGAAGGCCGGCGACATCACCAAGGCCATGGAGGCCGAGGGAGCGACGCGCGACGAGGTCAAGGCAGCGATCCGCGAGCTCGTTGACGGCGGCAAGCTGGTGTACTCGTACTTTGGCGGCAGCTTCATCGAGATTCCGCACGTCGAAGGTTCTGCCAATCCGCAGCAGTAGTCCGGCAATGCAGAAGCTCCCCCGGCTCGTTGTCTCGGCTGTCCGCGGAGGGCTCGGCAAGACGACCCTCTCGCTCGGGATCATCGCAGCCTGGCGGAACCAGGGGAAAAAGGTCGCTTCATTCAAAAAGGGGCCGGACTTCATCGATGCAGGCTGGCTCGGGGCCGCAGCAGGCAGGCCCTGTTATAATCTCGATCTCTTCCTGATGGAGGAGGAGAGCATCCTCAGTTCCTTTGTCCGGCATTCCACCGGCGCGGATGCGGCCGTGATCGAGGGGAACCGCGGCCTCTATGACGGCGTTGACGGGTCCGGGACCTACAGCACGGCGCGGCTGGCACGGCTGCTGGACGCGCCCGTGGTCCTGATCGTGGACTGCACCAAGTCGTCGGCGACGGTGGCGGCGGTGGTGCTCGGCATCAAGCAGTATGATCCCTCGGTCGCAGTTCGGGGGATCATTCTGAACAATGTGTCTCCGGGCAGGCACGAATCGGTCATCCGGCAGGCGATCGAACAGAGCAGCGGCATCCCCGTTGTCGGCGCCATGCCGCGGCTGAGGCAGGGCGAGTTCCCCGAGCGGCACATGGGGCTTACGCCCTTTCAGGAGCACCCGGATGTGGACACGGCGATCGACGCGTCGGCGTCCGTGGCGGAGAGATATCTCGATCTCGCGGCCCTCTGGCAGATCGCCGGCGATGCAGGACCTCTCGGACCCGTCAAGCAGCCTGCCGGACCATCGGCGGATGTTGACCGCCCTGTGGTCGGCGTGATCAGGGACAAGGCATTTCAGTTCTACTACCCGGACAATTTTGAAGCGCTCGAGCGATCGGGTGCGGTGCTCCGGGAGATTAGTGCGCTGCATGACCAGGAGCTGCCGCCGCTGGACGCGTTGTACATCGGCGGTGGATTTCCCGAGACCCAGGCGGCAGAGCTGGCCGGGAACGTGTCCTTCACCGCATCGATCAAGGCAGGGGTGGAAAAAGGGCTTCCTGTCTACGCCGAGTGCGGTGGCCTGATCTATCTCGGCAGAAGTCTGAGGGTCGGGGAAAGGGTCTATCCCATGACATCGGTACTGCCCGCGGACTTTGTGCTGGAAAAGAAGCCGCAAGCCCACGGGTATACTCAGCTGGAAACATCCGGTCCCAATCCGTTCTTTGAAATCAAG
>JAAXXJ010000011.1:0-21887 GCA_013334545.1 Nitrospirota bacterium
CCGCGGCCCGGTTGACCTGGACATAGTAGGGCGCGACCGAGTACCGCACTGCAGCGGCGTTGTCAGCGTACCGCATGTCCGGCATGTAAATATCGATCACCCCGTCAAGTAACAGCAGCATCTCCACGGAATCGTAGCCGCTGGTGTTATAGACGATCGGAAGGTTGAATCCCCGCTCCCGTGCAATGCCAATGGCTTTCAGGATCTGCGGAACATAGTGCGTAGGCGTCACCAGGTTCAGATTGTGGCACCCCTGCTCCTGCAGCCAGATCATCTGGCAGGCCAGCTCTCCCGGTGTCCGCTCGGTGCCGTGGCCCATCTGGCTGATCGGATAGTTCTGGCAGTACTCGCACCGCATGTTGCAGTTCGCGAAGAAGATCGTGCCGGAACCCTTGCTGCCCGAGATGGGCGGCTCCTCGCCGTGGTGCGGGCTGACGCTCGCGATGACCGGATTGAGGCCCGATCTGCAGAAACCCAGTTTCTCGTCCTTCAGCCGGTTCACCCCGCATTCCCGGGGGCATACCTTGCAGGCTTCAAGATTGCCGTACGCCGCCTCGATGCGGACCTCAAGCTCGTCTTGAGAGATCATCAATCCTTTTTCACCACGGAGGCACGGAGTCATTGAGGAAATCAACTGCAACGTCAAGTTCTTTTCTTGGGTTTAAAACCAGAAGCAATCCTTGCTTTGCCTCTCTCCGTGTCTCCGTGCCTCCGTGGCAGAATCTCCTAACTCTTGTGCTTCTCCATCATGTCCACGAAACGCTGGAACAGGTACCTGCTGTCGTGCGGTCCCGGCGACGACTCGGGATGGTACTGGACCGAGAAGGCCGGCAGGGTCTTGTGCTGGATGCCCTCGCACGTCCTGTCGTTCAGGTTCATGTGGGTCATCACGACGTGGTCCTTGACCGACTCCATGTCCACGGCAAAGCCGTGGTTCTCAGCCGCGATCTCGACCTTCCGCGTCGTCAGGTCCATGATGGGCTGGTTCCCGCCGCGGTGACCGAATTTCAGTTTGTAGGTCTTGCCGCCGAGCGCCAGGCCGAGCAGCTGCTGTCCCAGACAGATGCCGAAGATCGGCTTCTTGCCGAGGATCTTCTTGATGTTCTCGATGCCGTAAGTGACCGGCTCCGGATCACCGGGGCCATTGGACAGGAACACGCCGTCCGGCTTCATGGCCAGGACCTCGTCCGCAGGCATGGTCGCCGGTACTACGGTCACGTCGCAGCCCGCGCTGGTAAGCAGCCGCAGGATATTCCGCTTGATGCCATAGTCGTAGGCCACGACCTTATACCGAGACAGGGGCTTCTTTCCGTAGCCGGTCTCGAGCTCCCAGATGCCCTCGTTCCAGGTGTAAGGTTTTTTGCAGGTAACGTCCTTCGCCAGGTCGAGCCCGTTCATCTTCGGTAATTTCTTTGCCTTGGCGAAGAGACTGACGGGGTCCGGGTCCGTTGTCGAAATGACGCCCGGCTGTGCGCCCACATCGCGTATGTGACGAGTCAACGCACGGGTGTCGATGCCCTGTATGCCGACTATGTTGTGTGTCTTCAGGTATGCATCGAGGGAGTATTTCATCCTCCAGTTGCTCGGGAAGTCAAGGTATTCCTTCACGATGAACCCCTCGACCTGGGGCCAGCTGGACTCCACGTCCTCATCGTTCGCCCCGTAGTTCCCGATCTGGGGATAGGTCATGGTGACGATCTGGCCTTTGTAGGATGGATCGGTCATGATCTCCTGGTAACCCGTCATGCTCGTGTTGAACACGACCTCGCCGGTCGCCTCCCCTTCCGCTCCAAAGGATGCCCCTTCAAACACCGTTCCGTCAGCTAATGCAAGCAATGCTTTTTTCATATCCCACCTTCCAGCCTACTCCCCTGTCATCCCCCTTGGCAAGGGGGGAACGAGGGTGGTGCAATCCGCAATCATTTTATATTGATAAACTTATTTTTACCGCTGAGATCGCGGCGAACGCAGAGCTAACTCGTGATCTTGAATCAAGAATATATTTCTCAGCGCCCTCTGCGTCCTCGCCTAGAGGCGCCTACTTCTGGCTGCGGTGAAAGAACTAGAATCTGTCTCGCATCTTGCCGTTCACATCCACCACTTCTCCGCTCATCTTTTCGCCGTCAACTGTTACAGATACAAAATGATGGAATCCGCCGTCCTCGTCCTTCGCGTACAGCGGCGCTCCCCCGCCTCCGGCGATGATGTGGGGGATCCCGTCCACTGTTTTCCTGAGATACAGGTGCTCATGCCCCATGAAGACGGCCGTGACCTGGTGTTTCACAAAGAGCGCCTGCAGCCGGTCCCGGTCCTCTTTGTACCGGTCGAGGCTGTTCCCGTAATGCTTCCCTTTTCCCTTCTCGGGATAGAGCGGGTGATGGACGAAGACGAATGTATGCTTCTTCGTCGATGCATCCAGGACGCGCTCCAGCCATTTGAACTGCTCGCCGGTGATCCGCTTATCCTCTCCCTTGATATAGGAATCGAGCACGACGAAGAGCGAGTTCCCCGCGACGAAGGAGTAATAGAGCTCGTTCCCGGGCAGGTCCACCTGCGCCCTGTAGGTCTCCTCGCTCCCCGCAACCTCGACATGGGCATCGTGGTTGCCGACGGTCAGGAAGTAAGGTACAGATACGTTCTTGGATAAGTCCCAGAAGCGCTTCCAATGTTCGATGTTGCCCGGCTTGTCGATCTGGTCGCCGGTATTTACGATGAATGCCGGCTTTCGTTCAAGCGCCGCAGCAAGCACCTCCTGATAGACCGCATCGCATGCCGGGTCGCCCGCGCGGTTGTCACCGAATACGACAAAGGAGAATTTCGAGGAAAGCTTCTCAAGCGAGGCAAGCTTCTGCCGAAGCAGCTGATCCTGTACTGCAATGCCGTTCGTGATCGTTGCGATAAAGATCAGAAGCGGTAGTAACGGTTTTATAATCCGCAATCCCCAATCCGAAAACTGCAATTAGACTCTTCCTTCCACGATCGTCCGTACGGCCTTCCCCTTCAATTTCCAGCCGTCGAACGGCGTGTTCTTCGACTTCGACAGGAACTGCGAAGCATTCACGGTCCAGTCCAGATCCGGGTCGATGATCGTGATGTCCGCCACGGCTCCGACCGACAACATCCCGCCGCCGCTCTTGATGATCCGGGCAGGCATCGTGCTCATGCGGGTTATGAGGTCCGCCATCGAAAGGATGCCCTCCTGCACCAGTTTGAACGACAGCCCGACGCTGGTCTCGAGCCCCACAATGCCGAAGGGCGCGGTGTCGAACTCCACCGACTTCTCGTCCAGGCCGTGGGGCGCGTGGTCCGTGGCGATCACATCGAGCGTTCCGTCCTTGAGACCCTGCCTGATCGCCGCCACGTCATCGGCGGTCCGGAGCGGCGGGTTCATCTTTGCCATGGTATGGTACCCTCGCACTGTCTCGTCGGTGAGCGTAAAATAGTGCGGGCATGTCTCTGCGGTCACCCTGACGCCGCGCTGCTTTGCCTCGCGGATCATCCGGACGGAGCCTGCTGTGCTCACATGGCAGATATGGAGCCTCGCACCGGTCAGTGCGGCAAGCTCGATGTCCCGTGCCGTCATCACATCCTCGGCCGCGTTCGGAATGCCCCGGAGGCCGAGCTCCGTGGACACGAACCCTTCGTTCATGACGCCTTTTGACGCGAGGCTTGCGTCCTCACAGTGCGAAATGACCGCGATGTCGAATATCGTAGAGTATTCCATGGCCCGGCGCATGACCGCCGCACTCATGACCGGTTTGCCGTCGTCGGAGATGCCTTTGCAGCCAGACTCGTGCAGCTCGCCCATCTCGGCGAGTTCCTCGCCCTTCGAGCCTTTGGTGATGGCCCCGATGGGAAAGACCCGCGCCAAGGCCTCATGCGCCGCCTGAGAGAGGATGAACTCCGTCACCGATCGGGAATCGTTCACCGGGTTCGTGTTCGGCATGCAGCAGACCGCCGTGAACCCGCCTGCCTTTGCTGCGGCAGTTCCGGTGGCAATGGTCTCCTTGTATTCGTATCCCGGCTCGCGAAGGTGGACGTGCATATCGATCAAGCCCGGGACCACGAGCTTGCCGCTCGCGTCGATGACCTCTGCACTGTTCGCCGGGAGCGAGCCCGGCTTGCCGAGCTTCGCGATCTTCCCGTCGGAGATGAGGAGATCGAGATTCCCCTCCACCTTGTTCGCGGGATCGATGACAATGCCGTTCTTGATCAGGATTTTCATGGGCACACCTTTTTCACCGCAGAGAACGCAGAGGTTTTTCTATCACTTATGCCGAAATCCGCAATTGTCACGCCTCGGCCTTCGCTCCCCCCGACAGCAGGAACATCACCGCCATCCGGACCGCAACGCCGTTCGTCACCTGGTCGAGGATGACCGAATGATGGTCCGCCACGTCGGAAGCGATCTCCACGCCGCGGTTTATGGGGCCGGGATGCATCACGATAGCGTTCTTTGCCGCCTTCTCAAGCCGCGCCCGGTTGAGGCCGAACAGCCGCGCATATTCCCGCACGCCAGGAAAGAGCCCCGCGGCCTGGCGCTCGAGCTGGAGCCTGAGCGTCATGATGACGTCAGCGCCCCTGACCGCTTCGTCCATGTCGTAGAAGACCGGGACCCCCAGCTTCATGATGTCCCTCGGAAGCATGGTCGGCGGGCCGCAGACGCGGACCTTCGCACCCATGGCCGTGAGCCCGTAAAGGTTCGAACGGGCGACGCGGCTGTGCAGGATGTCTCCCACAATGGCCACGGTGACCCCCTCGAGCCTGCCGTGCTTCTCGCGTATGGTGAACATGTCGAGGAGGGCCTGGGTCGGATGCTCGTGGAACCCGTCGCCGGCGTTGATCACCGAGCTCTTGAGCCGCTGCGCGAGGTACTCGGGCGCGCCCGAGCAGGAATGGCGCACGATGATCATGTCGCTCTTCATGGCCTCGATGTTCCGCGCGGTGTCCAGGAGCGTTTCACCCTTCACCACGCTGGAGGTCGAGGTCGAGATGTTGACCACATCTGCCGAGAGCCGCTTGCCGGCCAGCTCAAAGGATGTCCGGGTCCTCGTGCTCGCCTCGTAGAAGAGGTTGATGACCGTCTTGCCGCGGAGCGCCGGCACCTTCTTGATGTCCCGCTCCGATACGTCCTTGAACGTGGCGGCAGTGTCGAGGATGAGCTTGATCTCCTCCGCGGCCATGCCTTTGATCCCGAGCAGGTCCTTTGAGCTGAGCGCCATGGTTAAACCTCGAGGGTCATGGGTCAAGGGTAAGGTGTCCAGCCTTTAGATTCCTGGACTCGTGCTGCTGGCCCCTTGCCCTGTCTTTATTATTCTTCGAAGATGACGACCTTTTCCTCCACTCCGTCCTCGACGAGCGTGACCTCGACCTTTTCCCGGGACGAGGTGGGAAGGTTCTTGCCGACAAAGTCGGCCCGGATCGGGAGCTCGCGGTGGCCGCGGTCCACCAGCACTGCCAGCTGGATACGCTGCGGCCTACCGTAGTCCATGATGCTGTTCAGCGCGGCCCGGATGGTCCTGCCCGTGAAGATCACGTCATCCACGAGGACGATGGACCGGCCCTTGATGTCAAAGGTTATGTCCGTGGCCTGGGGCACAGGCTGGGACTTTCGCGTGTTCAGGTCGTCCCGGTACATGGTGATGTCCAGGCTCCCGACCGGGACCTCGACGCCTTCGATGGCCCTGATCTTGACTGCCAGCCGCCTCGCCAAATGCACACCGCCGCGCTGGATGCCGATGAGGCCGAGGTGCTTTGCGCCTTTATTCTTCTCCAGGATCTCATGCGCCACCCGGGTGAGCGCCCGGTCAATGGCCGGACGGTCCAGGATCAGGACTTTCTCTTTTGCTGTGCTCACCGCTTTCTCCTTGCAAGGACACAAAAAAACCTTCTCCCCCGAACATGAGGAAGAAGGTTGGTGTGTTCGTGATAAGACGTTCTCGTCTCGTTACGCTTTTCCATGCCCTGCCCTTTCTGGCCTCACAGGACCAGACTTAAAGAGGATCGATTGACGCGGCGTTACAATACCTCAACCGCCCCTTCCTGTCAAGAGCTTTCTGCGGAATCCAGGAGCGAGCGCATTCCCCGCAGTGTACTGCGGGGTCAGCGAGCGATTAGAACAAACATACCACCCTGAGGATCGAAGCTTCCCTGCAGCTTGCTGCAGGGAGCTTCAACGGCGGCGATGCGGGGCTTATCCCTTGGCCGGGGGGTCGATCTTCTTCGCCTCCTGCTGTTCCCTGGTGCCCTCGCGCATCCCCTGCTTGAAGCTCTTGATGGCCTTGCCCAGGCCTTCACCGAGCTGGGGCAGCTTATTCGGTCCGAAGATGATCAGCGCGATCACGAGAATGACCATCATCTCGGGAAATCCCACTCCGCCCATAGATATCTCCTTTCCACGCTTTTTCCCTGAACGAGGGAATAATCTGCGCCGACCATCGTTCACGGCTTCAGCTCCATCGTCGGAGTCCAGCTCTCTCGGCACGATGGTGCCTCCGGCAGAGGACATGAGCAGCCCACTTGCGGAAATCCCCAGTCTGAAAATATTACACCTCTTCAGATACTGCATCAAGACTTATTTATATCTTCTCTGCTGGCTCCGGGCAGGACGCATGACCGATGAATTGCGCACGCGTCTGGCTGGTGTTGCTCACGACAACGACGTTGCCACAGGGAATTGGGTGGGACTGCATTGTGGGGAGGCGTTGCCCAGAAACTGCCGATGAACTGCCCACGGGTCCGCGGCATGCATCAATTCATCTGCTTCAGGTTCTGCAACTGGACCGTAGCGCGGTCGATGGCCGTTTTTGCCTCCCGGTCGGAGGGATTGAAGACCAGGATCTTTTTCCATACCTCGATCGCCTGTTCAAGGTCTCCAGCTCGGTATTGCATGATGCCGAGCTCCATCAGCATTTTAGAGCAGGCCCCGATCCGCATGGCGAGATAATCGGTGTCGAAGGACAGCGCCCTCGGGAGCGGCCGCTTCCCGAAACCGGATTTCAACAGTATATGGTAGAGTTCGCCGGCCTTCGCATAATCCTTTGCCTCATATGCCTTATCAGCCTTTTCGTTGATGCTTTCCAGCGCCTCAGTGTATGCGCCCAGCAGGCCCTCGTTCCCGGGATGCCTATCAACGGCAGCAGCGTAGTTCTCAAGCGCCTTTTTGTAGTTTCCTGAAGACAGGTACGCCTTCGCCTGGTTCACGGTCCTGACGTCCGGAGATCTGGATGGTTGCGGGGGGTGAGCACAAGATGACGCGAGCGATACGACGGCACTGAGGAGAATAGGACAGAGAAGGGGTCTTGGTTTGAACATCGGTCAGTTCCGGACGAACGCCGCCTGTGCGGTGATCTTGAGCCGTTTCACGATCCGGACGAATACTTCCACCAGGCGCGGGTCGAACTGCGTGCCTGCACAGCGGATGATCTCTCGCACGGCATCCACCTGCGACCAGGATGGCCGATAGGGCCGTATCGAGGTCATTGCGTCGAAGGCATCGGCAATAGAGATGATGGCTGCATGGAGCGGGATATCTTCGCCACTCAGGCCGTCAGGATATCCCTCTCCGTTGAACCACTCATGGTGGTGTTTCACCGCGGGAATGTACTTGTGGAGAAATGCCGCTCTGCTCAGGATCTGGGCACCATCTTCCGTGTGCCTCATGATCTCTTCGTGTTCGTCCCGGTTGAGCTTGCCCTCTTTGAACAGCAAATGGTCCGGCGTTCTCATCTTTCCTACATCATGGAAAAGGCATGCAATCTCGAGCTCCTCAAGCTCTTTTTTGGAAAGACCGAGCGCTTTGCCCATCTTGAGGGAAAGAACGGCGACACGGGTCGAATGACCGTGCGTATAGGGATCGCGGGCGTCGATCGCCGCCGACAGGACCTTGACCGTAGCAATATAGGCTTGCTCCAGTTCCCTGGCATAGTCGCCGAGCTCTGTCCTCTGGCGTGATATCAGCTCCGTCATCTCGTTAAAGCTTGCGGTCAGCGCGCCAAGCTCGTCCCGCGAATAGATCATCAGCGGACGGGTCTTCTTCCCCTCTTTCAGCTCTTCGACTCCTTTTGCAAGCTCCATGACCGGCCTGGTAATCAACGAAGACATGATGACGATGCTGAGGACCGACAAGGCCAGAACAGCCGCCAGCACGCCCAGGATCTGCCGCCGGACCTCGCCCTTCGCCGCGAGCAGGGATGACTTGTTCATCCTGATGACGACGGTGCCGATCTGCTTCTTCTGGAAAACTATGGGGTTGATGATATCGAAATAATCCGCAGCACCGCTCTTGATCTCGTTGACGATCGTATCGCCGCTGTTCCGCATGAGCACACTGTCCGATACCGGAATGAAGACCGTTTCCCGCTTGCCGACATCACTGTGCGCCAGAATGGTCATGCTGTTCCGGACGATCGCCACATACACCACGTCCGGATTCGCGGACTTTATTTTCGTTACGATGGTATCAAGTCCCAGCAGGTCATGAGAAAGGATATTGTAGGACGCCAGTTCAGCAGCGCTTTTGCCGAGAGCTTCTGCCCTTTTCATGACCTCGTCCATGATGTGCTGGTCCATGGTCCGCAGGGTGATGAGGGAGAAAACAAGAGTGGTTATGAGCACAAGGACCACGATGAGCATGGACAGTTTAAAGCTCAGCGTGAAGAGAGAAGCACGCGGCCGCAGAGCCGTCGCCTTCCCGTGGAGGAGATCTTTGCCCCTTTCGCGTGTTATGTTCTCACGTAATCCCATAGCAAACAGGTTACTATCGGTCGATCTCTTTTCTTAATGTGCGTAAATGACGAAAAGTGTATTGCAAAAAAGAAAAAAGAAAAACTATCCACCCGTTCCTTATCGAAAGGATCATTGCGGTACTGATCGGATGAATGGCCATGGTGACAAGAATAGCTCTCCTGATAGGAGGAGTCAAGAGGAAAACCCATATTGTTCTGCTGAAAAAAGAAAAAGCAATAAGCTGATACGTCGGTCTGAAAAAAGCAAGATGCTTGGCCACGGTCAGTGAAGTGAGTTACCCAGACTCCTAACGCACCCTGGCCGCGCTTAACCTTTTATTATGGAGACCCTGTTCCTCCCCGCCTCTTTTGACGCGTAAAGCGCCGTGTCGGCGAGCGCTACGAAGGTGTCGATGTTCTCGACCGGAGCACAGCAGCTGGCCACTCCCATGCTGAGCGTGACCCGTACCTGCTTGCTCCAGGGGATCTCGAGGTCCAGACCCTCGACCGTGCGGCGGATCTTATCCGCAAGACGCTTCGCTCCGGCGAGTGATGTTTCGGGAAGGATGATCATGAACTCGTCACCACCGTACCGCCCCACGATGTCGGCCTTCCGGAGCGATGACCGGATCGATGCGGCGACGGACAGGAGCGTACGGTCTCCCGCGGTATGACCGAAGGTGTCATTGATATACTTGAACCTATCGATGTCACAGAGGACCAGCGAAAGGTCGGTACTATACCGGGTCGCCCGGTCGATCTCGCGCTTCAGCATATCATTGAGCGCCCGGCGGTTGAGCAGCCCGGTAAGCCCATCGGTCGACGACAAATGGTTTAGGGTGGCGATCATCCGCTTCTTCTCTTCTTCCTCCTGTTTCCGGTCGGTGATGTTCCGAGTATATTCGATGACATACGACACATTCCTGGCGTGATCGAAAATGGGATAGGTGTAGATCTCGATCCACAACGTTGACCCGTCCGACAGCGTCAGTTGCTTCTCTTTCGCGCAGGGATCCTTACTCTGGAACGTCCTGTCGACGATGCATTCGTCGCATATGCCGGGCCTGCTGTACAGCGCCTCGTAGCATTTTTTCCCGATGAGCTCGTCCGCACGCTTGTCCCGCAGGCGCGCGTAGGCGTCATTGAACTTGATGATCCTGTATTCGCGATTCACGATGCTGAAGGGATCGTGAATGCTGTCGAAGATGATGTTCAGGAAGTTCTCCGAACGGCAGAGCTCTTCCTCGGTCCGAATCCGGTCGTTGATCTCCCTGCGCAGGACCTCATTGACCGCATGCAGTTCCTCGGTCCGCTCCGTCACCAAGTGCTCCAACTGCTGACGGTGCTTCCGCAGTTCCTTATCCGATCTCTTGCGTTCGGTTATATCGCGCAGCAATCCCACGGCGTGCCATTTCCCCTTGAGCTGAAGGGTGGAGAGAGAGAGCTCGACGGGGAACTCCGGGCCACCCTTGCGCACCGCCCGCAATTCGAGCGTCCTGCCGGAAGTCGAATCCAGCCCTGAATCGCGGAACGTGAGGAAACTTCCCTGATAGGTCCGCTGGTATCGCTGCGGGGCCAGCAAGACATGCAGTTCCCTGCCGAGCGCCTCGTGTGAGGGATACCCAAAGATCCTTTCCGCGGCGCGGTTCCAGAACGAGATTCTCCCCTCGTAGTCTATCAGGACAATGGCATCCTCGGCCGCGTCTGCGAGCTTGAGCAGGGTCTCATTGCTTTCCTGGAAGGCATTCTCGGCGAGGTTGCGTTTCAGAACGGTCCGGGCGAGGACCACACCGACGGTGACAAGGCTGGCGATAAGAAGTGACCGGGAGCAGATCTCATGCGCGGACAGATGCGGCAGAAGGACGTCCGAGAAGGTCCCTATTCGGAAAACAAAGGCATCCATGGCCGCGTCCCCTATCCAGAGGGCGAACGACGCGATGCTGATAAGCACTATGGAGGGGCGGCTACTATTCATTGAACATTAAAACCTGTTTATACAAATTAATAAAGCACTAATCGTGCCTGAGTGAATTTCTTTTAATTATAGAGAGTTAGCAATTCGACAGCACCGGATCATGTGGTTAAAAGACCAATATTCGGTAATTATTGTAATAGTAAAGGCTTAGAACAGGGGGGAGGGCAGGGCTGGGGAAATGCTATTTTCGACTCGCTTCCATCAATGCCTGGACCGGTTTAAGACTATACGGGCTGCCGTGCTCGATCGCCGTGAGCACGGTGCCGCCCCCGGTAAAGAAGTAGTAGCTTGCATCATCCATGACAGACAGGTAGAGGCCCGGCAGGAGATTCTTGAATTCCTGGAGCGTGTCGCCTCCTCCGTACATCTTCATGGCCTGCCGGTTCAGGTCGATGGTATTGTCCAGCGCCTGGGAACCGGCGGCAAAGTGGGGAGTATAGCCCATGACGGCATTGACGAAGATGGTCTTCGCAGCGGCGATGGCCGCGGCAACCGAATGTTCCTCGAAGGACCGGGGGTCGATGTCCAGGACATACCCGTAGGAATTTCCCGATCGAAAATCCCTGACCGAGATCGTCCGGTAGTTCCCTTCGATCCTGCTATCCGGAACATCCGATTCAACGAGCAGTGGAAGTTCGACGATCTTGCCCGCATGACGGTCCTTTTCGACCAGTTCCTGCGCCAGCGCACGGTCCTCGTCGCTCACCCCCTTGATCGTTACCTGATATTTTGCGCAGAGGTAGGTATTGTAGATCACGCCGCCGAGCACCAGGCAATCCACCTTGTCATAGATCGCATTGAGGGGTTTGATCTTGGTGTCGTACTTGGAACCGGCGACTACGGCAAGGAAGGGCCTCTCGGGATTCATAACACCTTCGAGGTGCATGATCTCCTGCTGAAGCAGGAAGCCCGCGCAGGAAGGAAGGTGCCGAGTGATATTGTAGGTCGAGGCATGGGGCTGCCATGAGCCGAAGGCATCGTTCACATAGATATCGGCCAATCCGGCAAGCTGGAGGGCAAAGCGCTCCCGGAGGTCTCCGGTATCCTCCTCGCCCCGGAACCACCGCGTGTTCGGTAGATAGATCCCCCCGATCTTCCGGTCCCGCAGGGCCCTGACGGCAAGGTTGATGGACGTGTCGATCCCGGCAATGCCCCGCTCAGGTTCAACGGGGAGCGCCGGAACATGCAGTTTCGTATGGAGCTTCTGCTCGAGATAGCGTACGACCGGTTCAACGGATTCTTCCGGCCTGCAGGTTATGGCCCCGGTCTTCTTGTCTCTCGGCCTTCCCACATGGGTCATCATGATGGGCCTGCCGCCCCGCTCAACGATATGGAAGAGTGTCCCGATGGTGCGGTCTATGCGGAAAGGATCGCGTATCGCTCCACCTTTCACCACATTATGATCGAACCGGACCAACACGACCTTGCCCTCCAGGTCTGTATCCTGGATCAGCGGCAGGTGAGGATGCAACGATTTGCTCGGCATAGGGATTGATCCTTGTGTGTAGCGATCTGACGAAATCAGAAGCTGCTCAATTATAGCACAGTGGCACTTCTCTTATCCCCCCGTGAAGTGCCCCTATTGTGCGGCCCTATCGACGCGTTATCGCGCGTTGCTCTGGTATTGCATCCTGTCCTCCTGCCGGTCTTTATGCCATCGATACTGATGCTGCGCAGAGTCCTGTCCCCAGACTAAATCGCGAACATCGAGCTAAGATCGGAGCACCCTTCTAGACAATACCAAAGCCGTCCGATGCACCGGCCACGAACGCCGAGCAGGGAACCTGGCGGATCACGTCTCGACCACCTGTTCGCCGAAGAACCGGTCGAGGATCCCTTCCCGGCCGTTAGCGACGTGATGGGCCGAATTTGTATTATGTATGCAGGAAAAAATGATGTCTCTTGCCGACCATCCCTGTCCTGGCTTACCTTGATTGCCGGTCTACCTCCTCATACACAAGAGCAGAAATATCGCGCAGGGTCTTTGACAACATCCGAGGGTCATCTCCCCGGACCATGACGCCTATCAAATAGGGATGTACAGGATGATATACGATCCCGAATTCATGGTATTGTCTCGATCCTGCGGCAGCGCCGTCTGCGGGACCAGAGAGCGTACGTTCTCCGTATTTCGCCACGACGTCTATGTCTGCAGGGACACCAGAGATGATCCCATCCTTGAAGGTGGTCTTGGACAGATAACGAAGGGCCTTTTCCCACATGTCACTGCCGAGGTACGAGGCATTGAAGAGGACGCGAAAGAACGAAGCATAGGCGTTGAAGGTGATCGGGTCATCGTTCTTCGCGGGATCATAATCAACGGAAATGTCCTTTATGATCCTCATGAGAAAGCCAGGAGGCAGATTGGCTTTCAGCAACGCATAGGCGCCGCTGTCATTGTAGGCGATCATCCGATAAATGAGCGTGTCTATCCGCTGTTGTTGTTATCGTCATCATTGGCCGCTGGGCAGCGCTTCCTCTGCGGACGCGCTGCTTTGGGTCTGTTCTTATCACCAGCCCGCGCGGGGAATGCAATACGCACAGTCGTCGCGACCGAGCCGCCCGGCGCAGGGGCACGTCAAAAGCAAAAACCGAAGGACCATTCCTTAGGCTTCTTGTTTTAATCAGTGGTTCTATGATTTTGCCACCAGAACCGGGCAGGGCGCGTGTCCAATGACCTTTTCGGTGACGCTGCCCATGAGCAGCCTCCGGAGCCCTGTCCTGCCGTGGGAGCCCACGACGATCATGTTGACCGCCTGGTCCTTCGCCAGCTTCACGATCGCCTCGAAGGCCTCGGCCTCGCCGATGTAGGTCTCCGCTTTGATGCCTGCGGCCTCGGCCTGTTCCCTGACCGCGGCGGTGTATTCCTTGGCCTTCCGGACCATGTCCTCCACGGCCTGCGGCGCCTCGGCGTAGAACTCCGTGGGCACGTCGACCACGGACACGACCACCAGGGACCCGCCGTAGGCCTTCGCAAAATCGATGGCCTTGGTGATCGCAATGGAGCTGAACTTCGATCCGTCGGTGGCGACCAGGATCTTTTTCCACCCCAGTGTCGAACCAGCCGGAACCACGAGGACATCGCGCTGCGTATGGCCGATCACGCGCGCCGTGACGCTGCCCACGAGGGCGCGATCGAACTTTTTGAGGCCCCGCCGTCCCATGACGATGATACCGCAGTTCTCGGCATCGGCCAGGTCGATGATGCGCTCGTAGGTCTCGCCCTCCTCGCACACCGTCTTGATAAGGACCCGCTCGACCTGGGCAAGCTTCTCCGCTTCGCGGAGTGCTTCCTCGCAAGGCTTTGCCAGCGAGGCCCGCACATCACCCTTGACGCCAGTGAGATCGAGGTCGCCGGTAAAGGGTGGAATCACTGAGGTGACGGTGATCCAGCACTTTTCATCAACAGCGAGCCGGAACGCCTGCAAAAGCGCGTTCCGGCTCGATTCCGATCCATCGACGGCAACCAGTATCTTTTTATACTTCCCCATGCTCCAAGGCCCCCGCGGCGTGCTGGAGTCTCTCCGCTCTCCGGCCCTGCCACATGGCGCGCAGGACGATGAATGCGCCGAGCAGCAATGCGAAGATCATTATAGCAAAGCTGCTCGTCTTGAGCAACTTCACCGTGCTGTCGCCGAGCTTATCAATAAGGCCAAGCTGGGACAGGTAGACCGGGACCATCAGACCACGGCTGAAGAGCACGATCACCATGATCACGCCCATGACGACCTTGATCATGAAGGGCTTCACATAGGTGGTGCCGATGGCGCCGAGTTGGATGCCGAAAAGCGAGCCTGCCAGGATGATCATGGCGAGTCGGATATCGACCATGCCGTGCAACGCGTACTTGAGCGAACCGCCGAGACCCATGACGAAGGCGATCACCAGCTCCGTGGCCGAGGCCATGAGGCTCGGCGCGCCAAGGACATAGATCATAGAAGGAACACCAACGAAGCCACCCACAGCGATCGTGGCGGCCATCATGCCGGTGGCAAAACCGAGGGGAATGGTGAACAGGATGGAGACGCGGGCATTGATGCTCTTGAAGTAGACCATGGTGCCGGGAATATTGACGGACTGGATCCACTTCGCGAGCTTGCCGGCCTTTTCCTCCGTGTTCGCATTGCCGGACTGATAGGTCTTCCATGCGTCGAGGAGGACAAAGCCTCCGACCGTCGCGAGGATCACGACGAAGGCAACGCTGACATAGAGGTTGGAACCAGCGTCACCAAAGGCAGCTTTGATCTTTTCCTGGATGCCCGCGCCGTACAGAACCCCGGCCTCAGCCGATACGCCGAGAACAATGCCGAGTTTCACGTCGACCTGGCCGTACTTGAAGCGCTTCAGGGCGCCGACGAGGGCCTTGGGGAACTTGTGGCACATGTTGCTCGCCACGGCCATGAGACCGGGTACGCCCAGGCTCATCATACCGGGCGTGAGCACGAACGCGCCGCCGGAGCCGATGAAGCCGCTCACCAGGCCGCCCACGAACCCGACCCCGAACAGGTAGAGGATCGTTATCGCATCAAGGTTGATGAAACTGGTTGCGATGTCATGCATGTTACTTCACCTCCCTTTTCTTCTTTGCGGCCTCGATGCCGAGGACGGTCCAGAAATCACCGGTAAACGACCCATGTACGAACGAAAATACGAACGCCACGATGATGGGCAGGAGCGCGTACCAACCGCCCTTGCCGAACGTGCTGTTCACTTGGTCCTGGTTGGACAGCAGATATGTATACAGGGCGATAGAGATGAGCCCCATCACAAGCATCTTGCCGACCGGCTTCTTCTTGGTGCTGTTTGCTGCCATGATGATTCCTCCTTCGGGGTAATGTATTGAACTGGTAGTGGAGATGCTATGAGCGTAATGATTTTCCTGCTTCAGATATCCGGCGGTCACGGCCCCGCTGCGTCGGATACGACCACGAGCGGACACCTGAGGTTCTTCCATAATTCCGTGAGAACGCCTTCCTTCTTCGTGCAGTCCGCGTCGAGGCTCTTCGGCGATTCGACGACGACGAAGAGTACATCGTGCTTGCCGTTGGTATAATCGATGATCTCCTGTTTCATGCAGCCCGACCGCTCGATCACCTGGTAGGGAACACCGGCGGTCTTCAGTTCGGACGTATAACTTTCCAGGCCCGTATCGGCCTGGCTCCCGGATCCCGGTGCGGCTACGACGAGGATATCGAGGCTGGCGTTGATCCGCAGCGAAGCGTTTAGCGCGTAGCGGAAGGTCTTGCTGTCCCAGTGCCCTTCCTTCAGCGCGAGCAGGACGCGGCGTTCGCGCTTGAAGAGCGAGGTTGCCGCGTCAGCCTGCCCCTCTTCGGCGAAGGTGACCGCCGCCATCGCGTCCTCCACCTGCTTCATCATCTTTTTGAGCTTGTTCGTATCCATTCCCGTCCCCTTCGGTTCCGTAGACCTGCTTCCGGTCCTAATCGACTCTCAGCGTGGGCCGGTTGGAAGGGCGCTGGGTGTCGCGAAGCGACGGTCGGTCGGTCTTGCGGATCTGCTTCTCCTCGCTCATGAGCTGACGGGCTATCTCGAACTCGCCTTCCTCGGCGAAGGCTGCTGCTGCGAACGTCGTTTCCAATTTCTTAAAGATGCTCTTCATGGCTATTTCCTCCTTACGAATATATAGATGAGAACCCTCATGGTCTCTGCCCTGTTCTGCCAGTATCTATTACAATGACCGTGCCAAAATGAAAAATAGTGGTAACCATCTAATATCATGGTATATTTCAGCAAGCACCGTCACGCATCCAGTGTTCGCATCTATTTTAAATTGCAACGGTCAAATCAACTTCTGCGTTAACATCTTGATATACGTTAATAATTTTACTTGTTGCAGTAAAAAGAGAAACGTTGTAAAATGCAACCTATATAAAGATCAATGATGCATTATGAAATTCTTCAAATCATCAGATAATTCTGCGCAGAATAAGGACCGGGAAGACCTCCGCAGGCGGATCGCGGAGGCGCGCCTGCCTGGAGCCGTGGAAAAGATCGCAGGCCAGGAAATGGACATCCTGTCCAAGATCAGCGCCGCCTCGGCCGAGTTCACCATCGGCCTCACCTACATTGATTACCTTCTTTCCCTCCCCTGGAACGTGAAGACCGAGGACAACCTGGATATCGGCCGCGCCGAGAGGATCCTGAACGAGAACCATTACGGTCTGGACCGCATCAAAGAGCGCATACTGGAGCATCTGGCGGTCAAGGTCCTCAGGATGAACCGGCAGGCCCGCGTTCTCATCGTCGATGACGAGGAGATCGCCAGGAAGAACCTTTCCCACGTGCTCGGCAAGGAACAATATTACGTCATCACGGCACCGGATGCGGAACGCGGACTCGAGGAATTGGAACGTTCTGAGTTCGATGTCGTGCTCACCGACCTCCGGATGGGCAAGGTGAGCGGTATGGACCTCCTGGAAACGGTCGGCCGCAAGCACCCGGATACGCGGGTCATCATCGTGACCGGTTACGCAACGGTCCCGTCAGCCATCGAAGCCATGAAAAAAGGGGCATTCCACTACATCACCAAACCTTACAAGCTCGACGAAGTGCGGGACACGGTGAAGCAGGCGCTGGAAAAAAAGACCCTCCGTGCAAGCAGCCGGGGGACCGTGCTCTGCTTCGTGGGCCCGCCGGGGACCGGCAAGACCTCTCTCGGCAGGTCCATCGCTTTGGCGCTGGGCAGGAAGTTCACGCGCATCTCCCTCGGCGGGATGAAGGACGAGGCAGACATACGGGGTCACCGGCGCACCTATGTCGGCGCCCGGCCGGGCAGGGTCATCGAGGAGATCCGGCGCGTCGAGTCGGCCAACCCGGTGATCATGCTCGACGAGATCGACAAGATCGGCCAGGACTTCAAGGGCGATCCGGCATCGGCGCTCCTGGAGGTCCTGGACCCCGAGCAGAACCGCGCCTTCGTGGACCACTACCTGGATGCGCCCTTCGACCTTTCGAGCGTCATGTTCATTGTGACCGCGAACGTCCTTGATACCATCCCTGCCCCGCTGCGCGACCGCATGGAGGTCATCGAGTTCTCGGGCTACACGCAGGAGGAGAAGGCGCATATCGCAGCGCGGTATCTGGTCCCCAAACAGGTCCGCGACAAGGGGCTGTCACCGGACCAGGTCGTTTTCACCGCTGATGCCGTGGACCTGATCATCCACGAGCACACTCACGAAGCAGGCATCCGGAACCTGGAACGGAAGCTCGCGACGGTCTGCCGCAAGATCGCCAAGGGATCGCTCGCCGAGGAGGGCCGTCGCACGATAACAGTGGACCAGGAGGCCGTGGAGCGCTATCTCGGCCGTCGGAAGTACCATCATGATGTCGTGGAGGAGCACGACCGGGTGGGCGTCGCAACGGGCCTGGTGCGCACCGAGACCGGCGGCGAGATCATCTTCGTGGAAGCGGCGAAAATGAAGGGTAGGAAGGAACTGATCATCACGGGCTCGCTCGGCGACGTGATGCGCGAATCCGCCCAGGCGGCGCTGTCGTACATCCGGAGCAATGCCGGAGCCTTCGGCATCGCCGACGATTTCTTCGAGAATCAGGACATCCATATCCACGTGCCCTCGGGCGCGGTCCAGAAGGACGGCCCCTCGGCTGGCATCACCATCGCCGTGGCGGTCCTTTCCCTGCTGACCGGCCGCCCGGCCAAACGGGACGTGGCGCTCTCCGGCGAGATCACGCTCACCGGCCGGGTCCTGGCCGTGGCCGGGATCCGGGAGAAGGTGCTTGCGGCAAAGCGGGCGAGGGTCACGACGGTCGTCTTCCCTGCGAAGAACCGGGCCGACGTGGAGGAGCTTCCCGGGAGCATCCGGCAGGGCATCTCCATCCGTCTTGTCGACACCGTGTCCGAGGTTGCGGATATCGTGCTTGTCTGAGAAGCAGTGAGGGCGATTGAGCAATGCAGGTATGCAGTGATGAGTATTCTATGATGAAACCCTGTTCATGGATACATGCTTCCCGCCGTGGCTCTGTGCGGGAACAACAGATGACGTAACCGCTGATAACTCAATCACCACTATCAAACCATGATCAAGTACCAGCAGAGCATACGCCAGAAGGTCCGGCTCGGCTACGTCGCCGTGGTCGTCATGATCCTCGGGCTCTCCGCCTTCACCTTCTTTGAGCTCGACTTCCTTGAAAAGAAGGTCATGTCGGGGGAGGCCATCTCCGAGTTCTTCGATACCACGCTCGAAATCCGTCGGTTCGAGAAGAACTATGTCCTCTACGAGCAGCGGTCGGACTACGACGAGAACCTCCAGTACGTGAACCGTGCCGGCGAGCTGTTCGACGCCAATATTGCCGGCTTCGCCGCGGTGGCGACGCCCGACAAGATCATCGGCCTCCGGGACTCCCTCGAGCGGTACAAGTCCCTGATGGAACAGTACGAAAAGATCATCCGGCGCCAGAATCGCCGGCTGGCCGGATCCGACAGCACTCTTAAGGTGAAGCTTGCCGGGGATATCCGCAAAACGGGAAAGGACATCATCACGGTCGCCGAGGAGATGTCAAGAGCGGAGAGAAAGAGCCTCCAGACCCTCCTCGCAAGCTCCCGGCGCGTCCTCATCATATCCATATCACTGCTGATCGTCCTGGTCATCATCATCGGACAGGTCCTGGCAAAAATGGTCGTGAAGCCTTTGAAGCTCATGGAACGGAACATGGAGGTCATTGCCGAGGGCAGGTTCGAGAGCATCCGCATCGATTCGAAGGACCGCGAGGTCCTTTCCCTCACCCGGGCGTTCAACAAGATGCTGCGGGAGCTGGAGCTCCGCCAGCGTCACCTTGTCCAGTCCGAGAAGCTCGCATCCCTCGGTACGCTCCTCTCCGGCGTCGCCCACGAGCTGAACAACCCCCTCGCGAACATCTCCTCATCCAGCCAGATCCTTGCCGAGGAGATCCAGGAGATCCAAGGGGCATCCCCGACTGAACCTCTAGGGAACAAGGGGGGCAAGGGTCAGGTGACACCCCCAGCAGCACCTTTCCTTGATACGGCATACGCCAGAGAACTCGTGGCCCAGATCAACGAGCAGACAGACCGGGCGAGGAACATCGTGCGGTCGCTCCTCGAGTTCTCGCGGGACAAGGAGTTCAAGAACGCGCAACTGCCGCTCAGGACGCTCTGTGAAGAGACCATCCGCTTCGTCAAGGGGCAGCTCCCCCCCTCGGTGTCCGTCACGCTGGACATCCCCGACGGACTTGTCATCACGGCGGACAAACAGCGCATCCAGCAGGCGTTCCTCAACCTGATCAAGAACGGCATCGATGCGATCTCCGGTGAAGGCTCGATCGCCATCAAGGCGAGGTTGCACCATGCCATCGACAAGGCAGGTGATGACACGGGGATCTACAACTACCTGAAGTACCGCGGCAAGTGCACGCTTGAGGACGACACGGTGGACATCGAGATCCGGGACACGGGCGAGGGCATCCCGGCCGACCTGCTGCCGAAGGTCTTCGACCCATTCTTCACGACGAAGGACGTGGGGAAAGGGTCCGGCCTCGGGCTCTTCATCGTCCATGAGATCATCGAGGAGCACGACGGCTGCATCGCCGTGGACAGCGAGCCGGGCAAGGGGACGACTTTCCTGATCAGATTGCCGGTGAAGGAGAAGACCTAGGATCAGGGGTCTGAAGAGAGAAAGATGAACAAGGCAAGGGAACAACAGAACGTGGACAATCACGCAAAACTATTGATCATCGACGACGAGCGGGTGGCGCTCAAGAACCTTGAGCATGTCATGAAAAAGGAAGGCTACGAGGTCACGGCCACCCAGAGCGGCCCGAACGCGCTGAAGCTCCTGGAGGAGCAGCAGTTCGACGTCGTGCTGACGGACCTCAAGATGGAGAAAGTGGACGGTCTCCAGATCCTGAAGCGATGCCGTGAGCTCTACCCCGACACCGAGGTCATCATGATCACGGGCTTCGCGACCCTGGGATCAGCGGTGGAAGCAATGAAGCACGGTGCCTTCTACTATATCGCCAAGCCCTTCAAGCTCGATGAGGTGCGCAAGGTCGTGAAGGAGGCCGTGCACAAGGTGGTCCTCAAGCGGGAGAACCGCCACCTCCGCGAGCAGCTCGAAAGCTACCAGGGCAAGGTGAAGATCATCACCCAGGACCCGGCCATGCAGAAGCTCCTCGACATCGCCCGCCAGGTGGCGCCCGTGGACACCAACATCCTGGTCTCCGGCGAGAGCGGAACCGGCAAGGAGCTTTTTGCGCGGTACCTCCATATGAACAGCGCCCGGGCCGCGGGCCCCTTCTTCGCCATCAACTGCGGCGCCTTCACCGAGGAACTGCTGACCAACGAGCTCTTCGGACACGAGAAGGGCGCGTTCACCGGCGCAGCGAACATGAAAAAAGGGTTGATCGAAATGGCCTCGGGCGGCACCCTGTTCCTCGACGAGGTCACTGAGATGCCGACCTCCATGCAGGTGAAGCTCCTGCGGGTCATCCAGGAGCGGGAGCTGCTGCGCGTCGGCGGCACCGAGCCGGTGAAGGTCGATGTGCGGCTTGTTGCTGCGACGAACCGCGACGTCCAGGAGGCGGTCAGGACCGGCGCCTTCCGGCAGGATCTCTACTTCCGGCTGAACGTGGTCTCGCTCCGCATCCCGCCTCTCTCGGCGAGGAAGGACGACATCCCCCTGCTCTCCTATTTCTTCCTGAAGAAATACGCGACGCTGATGAAAAAACCGGTGGTCGAGATATCGGACGAGGTGGTCTCCCTGCTCATGAACTACGATTTCCCGGGCAATGTCCGTGAGCTGGAAAACATCATCGAGCGCGGCGTGGCACTCGCGAACGGGAGCACCATCGAGCTGGCCCACCTGCCCGAGGACCTGAAGGAACTGAGCATCAAGACCTTTCGGAAGAAGGAAGGCAAGATCCCCTCGCTGGAGGAGCAGGAAGAGTCCTACATCAAGTGGGTCTTGAGCGAGTCGGGCGGGAACAAGACCCTCGCCGCCCAGGTCCTCGGCATCGACCGCGTCTCGCTCTGGCGGAAGCTCAAGAAGTACGGGCTGGAGGGGGAATAAAGGCCTGTTTTATCTTGACATGTGTATGATATTTGATATAATACACATGGAGGTGATCAATGAGCGCATCGACCAAGACAAGAAAGCAGTTCATTCTCGAGCAGGACAAGATCGAGCGGGTTAAAAAGA